>JAFAZZ010000248.1 GCA_019239375.1 Solirubrobacterales bacterium
CCATCCCGATGCCGCGCTCCAGGCAGGGCGAGAACGTGCCGCTGGTGACCTCACCGCCGCCGATCACCGGGTTGCCCTGACGCGCGATGCCCTGGCCCTCGATCACGAACGGCACGAGCTTTTCGATGGTGCCTTGTCGGCGCGCGGTGCTCACGGCCTCGGAGCCGATGAAGCCGGTCTGCTCCTTGCAGCACCAGCCGAGTCCGGCCTCGATCGGGTTTCGCTCCTCACTGAGATCGTTGCCGTATAGGTGAAAGCACACCTCGAGCCGGAGGGTGTCGCGCGCGCCGAGCCCCACCGGGACGGCGCCGGCGTCGACAATGGCGTCCCATACGTTCTGGGCATGTTCGGGGTCGAGCAGCAACTCGACCCCGCTCTCGCCGGTGTAGCCGGTTCCACACACCAGCATCGGCACGTCGGCCACCGCACGCAGCACGACGTGGAAGCGCGCCGGCAGCGACCCCTCGGCCAGCCCTCGCAGAAGGGAGCACGCGTCCGGGCCTTGGAGGGCCAGCATCGCGAAGTCGGCCGCGCGGTCGAGCACGTCGACGTCGAACTCGCCGGCATGGGACTGCAGCCAGGCGAGGTCCTTCTCGTGATTGGCCGCGTTGGTCACCGTCAGGAACTCGCACTCGGCCAGGCGGTAGGTGAACAGGTCGTCGAGCACGCCACCGTCCTCACGGCACATCACGCTGTACTGCGCCCCGCCCTCCGGGATCCGCCGCACGTCATTGGACAGCATCCGCTGGAGAAAGGCCAGCGCTTGGGGCCCGCGCGTCAGCACCTGACCCATGTGCGAGACGTCGAACACGCCAGCGCCCCGGCGAACTGCGACGTGCTCCTCGCGGATCCCGGCGTACTGGACCGGCATCTCCCAGCCGGCGAAGGGGACAAGCTTCGCACCCGCGGCCTCGTGCCGGTCGTAGAGAGGAGTGCGACGCAGTTCGGTGGTCGACGACACCGCTGAGCAGGCTAGTACACGCGTCAGGTGTGACAGCGGCTCAGGTGTCGAAACGGATCACGTGCGGGCGAGCATCCATGCCCGACTCCCGAGAGACGGTCTTCCGCCATCCCGGAATCCAGGCACGGATGCCTGAATCCACGTCACGCGCCAAATGTGGTGCACCTACGGTGCGATCTGACGCGTCGCGTGGTAGATCTGCGACACCACCGCGAACGCGGGCTTCGGGTTACCGGCGAAGTCGACCAGCCCCTTCTGGTTAAAGGGCGGATCGGGCCGCGGGTCGCCGCCCGAGTACTGCGGGAACGCCACGTAGTTCTGGAGCACGAAGTACATGGCGCCGGCCAGCCAAGGCTTGGTGGCGAACACGTTGAGGTGAAACGCCACCGAGTCGGCCTGGAAGGCATAGGTACCGCGCTCCTCGACCGGCCCGTCGCGACTGCCGTCGAACCCGAACTCGGTCACCATGATCGCCTTGCTCGGGTAGCAGGCGCGGACGGTGTCGAGGAAGGGACCGAGCGCGTCGCGGTCGTCGTCGCCACCACCGCCGGCGTCGAACCAGCCGAAGTACTCGTTGTCGCCGATCACATCGAGCAAGTTCCACGCGCTCTGGCAGCCCAGGCCCGGCCAGTTGCTGACCGCCATCCCCACGGGGCGCGTCGGATCGAGCTTGCGCGCCAGCGCCGCCGCGCCCGCGATGTAGCTCGTCTCGGCCGGCGGGACCGGGGAGGGCAGCTCGTTGCCGATGCTCCAAACCAGGATCGACGGGTGATTCTCGTTGGCCAGGATGTTCTCCTGGAGCAGCTCGTGGGCTTGGGCCAGCCAGCCCGGCTGGTCGAGGTACTGAGCCTGGACCTGGTAGACGGGGACCTCCGACCAGATGAGGATCCCGTCGCGGTCGGCCATCTCCTCCATCTCGGGCCCGACCGGGTAATGCGCGCGGATCACGGTGGCGCCGAGCTGCTCGACCCAGCTCACCAGCTGCGCCGTCTGCGCCGGCGTCATCGCCGCGCCGGTCTGGAGGGTCTGCTCGTGCAGGTTCACCCCCCGCAGGTTCAGCAGACGACCGTTCAGCTCGAGCCGCCCGTCAGGGGTGACGTTGATCGTACGGATGGCGCTCCAGGTGAAGTAGCCGCCGAGGCGGCGGCCGCGGGAATCGGACAGCGTCAACGTGGCGGCGTACAGCTTCGGGTGCCCGGGCGCCCACAGGCTGGGATGCGATACGCGCGCCGTGGCCCGCGCCACCCATGCCGCGCCGCGCCCAATCGTCGCCGCGCCGAAGTTCAGCGGCACCCGTCCATAGAAGCCCCGCAGCTGCACCTTCTGCTGGGCGCCGGTGACGTTGCGCACCAGGACCTGCTCCCGGATGATGGCCGCGCACGATGGGCAAGCGTGCTCGGTCCGGATCTGCACCTGCGCGAGGTCGGTGCTCTGCACCGCGCGCAGGTACACCTCGCGCAGGATGCCGCCGTAATTCCACCATTGCCCGCCGGGCCCGGGCGGCAGGTCGGCGGGCGTGCGCCGGTTGTCGACGCGGACGATCAGGCGGTTGACGCCCGGGCGCAGATAGCGCAGATCGAACTCGAACGGTACGTACCCGCCGGCGTGGCTACCCAGCGGATGGCCGTTCAGCCACACGGTCGCGCGGTAGTTGACCGACTCGAATCGGATGATCCACTTGCGATCGGCTCGGGGCACGTACTTGGCGAACGCCCCAGCGGGAAGGGTGAAGTCGCGGCGATACCAACCGACGTAGCCGTTCATGCTGGCCTGCGACTCGTCGCCAGCGTTGTAGGCGTTGGGAACGTTCACCGGGGAGAAGCCGGCGGTCGATGCCACATCCCGCCACCAGCCATCGGCCAGTCCGACGTCCCCTGTGTCCGCGCGGTAGAGCCACGTCCCTCCGAGCAGGTAGCGGCCGCTCTGCCCGTCGCGATACCAGGCGCCGGCGGTGGGGGGGTCGCTGAGACCCTGGGCCCGCGCCGCGCCGGTTGCCCCGAGGGCGAGCAGGATCGCCAGGATGAGCGCGCGTCTCACGGCCGCTTCCCGCCTGGGGGCGGCTTGGCCTTCGTCCGCTCGCCCGGCTTGGCGATCTTCACCCGCCGCACGATCGTGGTCTGGTTGCCGGCCTTGTCGGCGATGACGATGGTGATCCGGTATGAGCCTGCCCGGCGATACACGTGGGCGGCGCGGTGGGCACCAGGTTTCAATCGCGTGATGGTGCGGTCGCCCCACCGGACCGTGAGGCTGGCCACGCCTGACCCCGGGGAAACGTCGCGATAGGTGAGCCGCAGGGTCAGGCTCGCGCCGGGCCGCCTGGCACCCGCGGGCACCGCGGCCAGCTTCGGCGCCACCGTGTCCACGAACACGCGCGTCGCGCGCGACACGCTCGACAGGCCGGCCGGATTGCTCGCAGTCACCCACCAGCTGTGCGACCCGTCGCGCAGCGGCGTCGTCACCTGGAGCGCCGCCCCCGACGTCTGGCCCGCCTGCACGCCATCGACGGTCACCGTGTAGGTGATCGGCCCCCAGCGCGCGCTCGAGGCCGACCAGCGCAGCACCGGCTCCGCCGTCCGGATGTAGGCCAAGGCCTTCGGCGGCACGGCGTTGCCGGGCGGCTGATAGAGCCGCTCGACAACGATCTGCGTCGAGGCACCGGTTCCCTGCACCCAGGCAATCGCCGCCTCACCACCCACGTCTCCGGCGGCAAACAGCCCGCGGGCAGCGTCGGACGGACCCTGGCTCGGAGCGGAGACCACTTGCTCGGGTCCGAGCGAGGACGCGCGCGGCTCGTAGCGAATGCGGATCTCGGGCGGCCCGGTGCTTCCGGGATCCTGCTGCCAGGCCACCAGATCTGAGAACAAGCCGGCGATGGCGGGAACCGGGTCCGGCGGCGAGCTCCCCGACAGGCTGTTGATTCGGAGCACGCCGTCGCTCGCGCCGTTGCCGCCGAGCTCCATCGCCAGAACGTTGTTGGAGGCTTGCGTCTCGGCGGTGACGAAGCCCTGTCCGTACTCGGTCATCGCCACGTTCGGGTCGCCGGCGCCCTCGGCGCCCGGCGTCGAGAGCCCGTCGGCCGCCGCGACTCCGTCGTACTGCGAGCCGTGCAGCCGGTTCATCAGAACACGCGCTTGACGCGCGGCGCCGCACACGACGACCTCCTGGAAGGCCACGTCGGCGTAGGAGGAGTCGCCGCCAGCGGCCACGGCTGGGCTCCCCGCCGACACCTCGCCGCAGCCCGCGAGCGACGGCACATCGGCCTGCTCGTCGACGACGCTCGGGGCGGTGCCCCACACGCGGCGCGAGTAGACGTGCCCGCCCTCGCCCCACGCGACGATCGCCACGCCGTCGCCGGCGGTGGCCACCTGCGGGGCGCCGGCGCCCGTCCCGGCGCCATCCGCGGCGGTGAGGGCATTGAGCGGCGCCGCCTCCAGCGCCCAGCTGCCATTCGCCCAGTAGGCCGCCCGAATGTCCCGCCCGCTCCCGTCGGCGACCGCGAAGGCCAGGTACGCCTTGCCGAGGTTGCTCATCTCGAGCGACGGATTCGCCGCGCCTGCGGCGAGCGGAGCGGGCGCGCCGTAGCGAGCGGCGGCGCTCGCGCGCTGGACGACGTAGAGCGTCCCGCCGTTGATGAAGGCGATCAGCAGCACGCCGCCGTTGCCGGCCGCGATCACCGGCTGCGAGGACGCCGACCCTAGCCCCGCGTCGATCTGCACCGGCGCCTGGAACTGCCCGCCGACCAGCCCCGAGACGAACACGCGGGGCACGCCTCCCACCGCCTTGACATAGATGACGCCGCCGGTGCCATCCCGCGCCACCGAGAGCCCGTTCAGGCTCACGATGGCGCCACTCGGGCCGTCGATAACAGCCGGCGGCGAGGGGGAGGGCTGGGCCGCGGCCGGGCCGGCGAGCGCCCCGGCGGCGGCCAGCGCACCCGCGCCGACGAGCCCCCCGGCGGCCGCGCGCACGAGCAGCTTGACGGCGGCGATGAGGAGCCGCGCAGCGCGCGCGCAGCGCAGCATTCGAACCTGGATCGGTTGTCGGCCGAGGCGTGTGACGGCCCTACAACAACTCAACTTCCGCAGGGTTGCGGCAGGAAGCCGAGGCTCAGCGATCCTTAAGGAACGACGGGATGTCGATCTCGTCGTCCCGGATTTCCAGCGAGGAGCGCTGGTCTTCGTCCATTGTCACGTCGCGGTCGCGCCTGGCCCGGCGCGTCGTCTCACGCGCCGTGCTCGGTCGCGAGTAGCGGTGGTCGAATCCCGTGGCGATCACGGTTACGCGCACGTCGTCGGCCATGCCGTCGTCGATGACGGCGCCGAAGATGATGTTCGAGTTCTGGTCCGCGGCGCTCTGGACGATCTCCGCCGCCTCGTTGACCTCGAACAACCCCAGGTCGTGTCCGCCGGTGATGTTGAGCAGGATTCCGGTGGCGCCCTCGACCGACTCCTCGAGCAGCGGCGAGGAGATAGCCATCTTGGCGGCCTCGGCGGCCCGGTTTTCACCGCCGGCGCTCCCGATTCCCATCAACGCGGTGCCGGCGTCATGCATGATCGTGCGCACGTCGGCGAAGTCGAGGTTGATCAGGCCAGGGATCGTGATCAGGTCAGTGATGCCCTGGACGCCCTGGCGCAGGACGTTGTCGGCCTCGCGGAAGGCGTCGAGGATCGTCGTCCGCCGCTCCACGATCGCCAGCAGCTTCTCGTTGGGGATCACGATCAAGGTGTCCACGTGCTCGCGCAGCTTCTGAATGCCGTCCTGAGCCTGGCGAGCTCGCTGGGTGCCCTCGAAGGCAAACGGCCGCGTCACGCACCCGACGGTGAGCGCGCCGATCTCGTTCTTGGCGATCTCCGCAATCACCGGTGCAGCGCCGGTGCCCGTGCCCCCTCCTTCGCCGGCGGTGACGAACACCATATCGGCGCCCTTCAGCGCCTCTTTGATCTCGTCGCGCGACTCGGCCGCCGCGCCCTGACCAATCTCCGGGTTGGCGCCGGCCCCGAGCCCTTTGGTCAGCTCGTGGCCGATGTTGAGCTTGATGTCGGCATCGCACATGGCGAGCGCCTGAGCGTCGGTGTTGCAGGCGATGAACTCGACACCGCGCAGGCCGGCGTCGACCATCCGGTTGACCGCGTTGGTGCCGCCGCCACCAACGCCGACGACTTTGATAACTGCGAGATAACTGCCGCTTTCCATGTGTGACCGTCCGACCCTTGAGTTAGTCTTGAGCGTTTCGTGAACAGTCGCTCCCAGCGGGAGTTTCGCACGTTATGGCTTGAAGTTGCGGGAAGTCAACGAACGCGGCCTGCCCGCAAGCCGCGTTGCAGATCCGGGAACTCTCGATTGATCTCGGAGAGTTGCCGATAATCGTGTCTCGACCTCTACTCGAGGGTTAGCCTCCTGGAGTCGACAGAGTTGCGCCCGTGGACGGAGTGGCGCCCGTCGGGGCGGTGCCGCCCGTCGAGGCGGTGCCGCCCGTCGAGGCGGTGCCGCCCGCCGGGGCGGTGCCGCCCGTCGAGGCGGTGCCGCCCGTCGAGGCGGCTGCGCCCGTTGAGGGGGTCGTTGACGACGATCCCCCCGTCGCCATCCCCGCCGCCGCCACCGCCTGCGCGCTCACGCCGGCCGCGGGCCGGGCCGGATCGGTGACGTCGATGTAGGACGCGCCTGCCGAACTCGGCTCGGCCAGGACCGCGGCGGCCGCCGCCCATTTGGCCATGAGGTCAGAGCTGTCGCCGAAGTAGATCTCGGGACCAGAGCGGATCTGGACGATCAGCCCATGCGGCGGGCTGGTCGTGACCTGCTCGATCCGGGAGAGCAGGCGCCCTGGCGTGGCCGCGAGCAGCGCAAGCGCCTGCAACGCGGCCGGGTCGACGACCTGCGCGCCGGCCGGCAGCACCGGCACCGGGATCAGGGCCAGGTCGCCCGTCGGGACGTCGTGCAACAGCGTTCCGTCGCCGCTGGCCGCGATCGTCCGACCGCCGGCGGCCAAGGCGCCGACTGGGAGATGCTCGACGACCTGGATCTGCATCCCATGGGGAAACCGCGTGCTGACCCGCACGTCCTTCACCACCGGGTAGGGCGCCGCGGCCATGCGAAGCTGCCCGAGTCGGACGTCGAGCGTGGTCATGTTGCGCGCCGCGATCGTGAGCGCCGCCCGGATCCGCGCCGCGTCGGGACCGGACACGCCGGTGATAGTGACCTCGCGGACCGCTACGAGCGGCGAGTCGCGCAGCCACAGCCAGCCCCCGCCCAGTAGCGCGAGCACCGCCGCCACCGCCACCGCCACGCGCAGCCGGACGCGCAGCCGCCGCTTGACGGTCATCGCCGGTTCCAGTCGGCCGGCAGCTCGACCGGCCCGAGCGCCTGCACCTCAGGCTCGAGCACGATGCCGAACTGCTCGAGCACCCGCCGGCGGCCCTCGGCCATTACCGCGACGACGTCCGCCGTGGTGGCGTCGCCGTGATTCTCGACGAAATTCGCGTGCTTGGCCGAGAATCCGGCGCCGCCGATGCGCAGGCCGCGGCACCCAGCGGCGTCGAGCAGCTGGCCAGCCGTCCGGTTTTCGGCCCGGGCATCGTCGGGGTTCTTGAACGTCGACCCGAACGTCTTGATGCCGGAGGGCTGCGCGGCCTTCCGCCGCGCGCGCATGTCCGCGAGGGTCGCCTTGACCGCTTCGCTGGCCGCCTCATGCAGACTGAAGGAGGCCCGCGCGACCACCTCGCCGGACCCTAGAGCCGACCGGCGGTAGGCAAAACCCAGCTGGTTGGGAGCCCGGCGCTCCGTACCGGCGGCCCCGGTCACGTCAACCCACTCGAGCACCTGGGCGAGCTCGCCACCGTATGCGTTGGCGTTCATCCGGATGGCGCCCCCAACCGTCCCCGGTATGTTGACCCCGAACTCGATGCCGGCCAGCCCGGCCTGAGCGGCCCGGGCCGACACCGCCGGCAGGCGCGCGCCGCCGCCGCAGCGAATCCCCGTTCCCTCCAGTTCGATCGTGCTCAGCTCCTTGTCCAGCTTGATGATCAGTCCGGGGACGCCCGCGTCCGCCACCAGGAGGTTCGACCCAGATCCGACGACACCTACCTCCAGGCCCTCCGCGGCGGCCCACCCCACCAACCGCTCGAGCTCGCCGAGCGTGCCGGGGCGGGCGAACAGCTCCGCCGGCCCACCGGTGCGGATCGTGGTCAGCCGGGCCAGCGGGTAGCCGTGCTGGACGCCTTCGGGCAGTTGACGCATTCCGAGCAGACTAGATATCGCCCCGGCTGGTCCAGGCCGCCGGCGCTTGTCCCGGGGCATCGCCGCCCGCCGCCGCGCTCAGAGCACCAGCGAACGTCCCAGGGCGTCGACGTCGCCCGCCCCCATCAGCAGGCACAGATCGCCCGCTTTCAGAGTTCTCGACAGGAAGGACCGGGCATCATCGAATGACGGCAGCCAGGCCACGGTTCGGCCGCCGGCGGCATCGGCGGTGGCGGCCGCCACCAGGTGGCCGTCGACGCCCGGGAAGTCCTCGCCCCGTTCGCGCGCGGGGTAGACCGCGAGCACCACCGCGACGTCGGCCCCCGCCAGCGCGCGGCCGAACTCGCCCGCCAGCGCGCGCGTGCGCGAGTAGAGGTGCGGCTGGAACACCGCTACGAGTCGCGCCGGCGCGAGCGTGCGGGCCGCGGCGATGGTCGCGGCCACTTCGGTTGGGTGGTGGGCGTAATCGTCATATACGGGGACGGCGGTTTCGCTGGACCCCAGCAACTCGAACCGCCGTCGAGCTCCTCGGAAATCGGCCAGGGCCGACGCGGCTCGCGCCGAATCGGCACCGGCCAGAGCCGCAGCGGTCAGCGCCCCGGCTGCATTGACCGCGTTGTGGCGACCGGGCAGCGACAGCGACACCGCGATCCCCCGCCAGTCGAACTGTGTGCCGTGTACCGACACGACCGCGTCGGGGGCGTCGTAGGCGACCGCGTCGCGCGGGCAGAGCGCGCGCAGCTGGGGACGATCCCACACCACCGCGCCGAGCCTGGCACGTCCCATGAACTCGCGCAGCGTGGCCTCGAGGTCGAGCCGTGAGCCGTAAGTCGTATGGTGATCGAGTTCGGCGTTGGTCAGCAGCGCGATCTCGGGATCCAGGCGCAGGAGAGAGCGGTCCGACTCGTCCGCCTCGACCACGATCCACTCGCCCTGGCCCCAGCCTGCGTTGGCGCCGGTATCGCGCAGCTCGCCCCCGACGACGTAGGCGGGGTCGAGCCCACTGGCTCGGAGGACGTGCACGATCATCGCCGCCGTGGTCGTCTTGCCGTGGGTGCCGGTGACGCCCAGACAGCGACGCAACGCGGCGATCTGGGCCAGCAGCTCGGACCGATGCAGCTCGCGGCCGGCCGCGGCTCGCCGCTCAGGGTTGTCCGGGGGCACAGCGGTCGAGAACACAACCTCGGCACAGGCGGGCACGTTCTCGACTCGGTGGCCGATCGCCGGCTCGATCCCGCGCTCGCGCAGCAGGGTGCTGTAGCTGGACTCGGCGCGATCCGATCCGGTGACGGCGGCGCCCAGCTCGCGGGCGATGAGGGCCAGACCACTCATCCCGGCGCCGCCGATGCCGACGAAGTGGAGCTTGCGGGAGGACCAGTCCGCTCCGCTCGGGCTCGCGTTCACTTCTGGAGCCCCAGCCCCGCAGCCGGGAGCGCTCCGCACGCCTCCGGCAGCACCGACCCGACCAGTCACCCCTCGCGTTCGAGCACCACCACCGGGATCTCCCGCGAAGTCTTGTGCTGGTACTCGTCGTAGGGCGGCCAGCGCTCGGTCATCATCTGCCACAGTTCTGGCTTCTCGTCGGCGGTCGCGGTCCGGGCCCGCGCCTTGAAACGATCCCCGCGCACCTGCACGCTCACCTCCGGCTGCTCGGCAAGGTTCAGGTACCACGCCGGATGCTCCTCGGCGCCACCCTTGGACGCGACGACCACATGGTCCTCGCCCCGTTTGCCGTAGATCAGCGGCGTGCTCCGCCGCTCACCAGACCGCCGGCCCGTCGTGGTTAGGATCAGCACCGTCGTTCCCTGCCAGTCGTGTCCTTCGGCGCCGTCGGTCTGTACATAGCGCCTGACGTGCTCCTGGCCGAACAGCATCCTCCACCTCGCTTACCGCTCGCTTTCCGACGCGAGGCTATACAAAGCGTGACCACCCCGCAGCCCGGAAATTGTCTGGCGAGACCGCGAGGGACCTGCGGCGCAGCTGCCGGCGCGCGCTGTGGCGCCGCCGGCGGGTTTCAGCTGACCTCGGGCGACACGGCGGATTCGCCCCGCTGCCGGAGCAGCTCGAAATACAGCACGGCGGCGCTGAGCGCGGTCACGGGCGCGAGCGCGGCATTCACCGCCCACTGCACGAGTGCCCGGCCGAGCGATCCCAGCGAGGCAGCGAGCAGCCCGGCGGCGACGCTGATGACCACGACGGCGAGGAACACCAGCACGATCACTCCGAATACGTTCCAGCCGTTGCCCCGCACCAGCTCGCGGCTGCGCCCGAACGCGTTGAACACCCCGGGACGCTCCAGCACGGTTACCGGAGCGACGACCGACCAGATGGTTATGAGGATCAAGCCCGGGATGATGAGGAGAACAAAGCCGATCCCCACGCCCAGCCCGAACAGGATTGACACAGCCAACAAGGGCCAGAAGACCGGCTCGACGCTGCGGATCAGACCACCGATCGAATGATCGCGGCGACCGTCCTGTACGTCCTGGACAAGCTTCACCACCATCCCCTGGTAGAGAACGCTCAGAGCCCAAAACAGGATGGCCAGGACGAACCCCGCCGCGCTCGGGAGGAGCAGGTACACCACGAACTGCAGCGCGTAAAGCACCAGCGCGGTTCCGATCAGCACCCACGACTCGTCGAGGTAGATCGACCAGATCCGGGAGATAACCGAACCGGGGCTGATTGGCTGCACGCTCATGGACGTTAGGGTCATGTGGATCCTATTGCTCGGCGGGACGTCATGCGTCCACCACTTTGTTCGAGGCCCCGGCGCCGCCGTCCCGAACGATATGGCCCGGCCGCCGCGCCGTTTGCGTTCGTTAGGTAGTTTCCGTACGATCGGCAACACCCATGCCTGAGTCCGTTCTCGTTGAGCCGGACGCCCTGCTCGAGCGCGAGGCGGAGATCGGACGGGTTCGCGCGGCGGTGCGCGCGGCAGGGCGGCGCGAGGGGGTCGTCGTCGTTGTCGAGGGAGCCGCTGGCATCGGCAAGTCGCGGTTGCTCGAGATCGCACGGGCCAGCGGCTCCGACCTCGGCTTCCGGGTCCTCAGCGCGCGCGGGACCGAGCTCGAGCAGGACTTCCCGTTTGGGGTGGTTCGTCAGCTGTTCGAGCGTCTGATCGGCGAGGCGGACGCGGCCGACCGCGACCGCTGGCTGTCGGGAGCCGCCGGATTGGCGGCTGATGTGCTGATCGGCATTCCGGCCAGCGTGCCGCCGGCGCCGGTGCCGGGGCCGACGGCAGACGATCCCAGCTACGCGTGGCAGCACGGTCTCTATTGGCTCGCCTCCAATCTGTCGGCGGATTCGCCGCTGGTGCTCGCGGTGGACGACCTCCAGTGGTGCGATGCGCCCTCGGCGCGTGCTATCGCGTTCATCGCCCGACGGCTCGGCGGTCAGGCCCTCGCGCTGATTCTCGCGACTCGGCCGCTCGACCCGGGACTGATGCCGGATGCGGCCTCGCTCGCCGCAGATCCCACCGCCGAACTGCTCCGACCCGCGCCATTGACCCATGAAGCGGTGGCTGTGGTCGTGGCCCGTCGGCTCGCGGCCGAGGCCGACGCGGCATTCGTCAATGCCTGCCTCGAGGTGACTGGCGGCAATCCGTTCCTGCTCGGGGAGTTGCTCGACGAGGCCTCGGCTCGGGGCTTGGAACCCACCGCGGGCGCCGCGGCCGACGTGGAATCGCTCGTTCCGCGGGGTGTCGCAAACACGGTGCTGCTTCGCTTAGCGCGTCTCGCCACGCCCGCGGCGGCGCTCGCCCGCACGCTCAGCGTGCTCGGCGACGGCGCCCTCGTGACCGATGCCGCACGCCTCTCAGGACTCGACGGCCTCGAGCTCGAGGCCGCCATGACGTCGCTGATCGCGACGGGGGTCATCCAGCCAGGAGGGACGGTTCGGTTCACGCATCCGATTCTGCGCGCGGCCATCCACGGCGACCTCTCGCCGGCTGAGCGGGAGCGCCTGCACTGCTCGGCCTCGAAGATCCTGAGCGCGCGAGGGGCCCCAGCCGGACAGGTCGCGGCTCACGTCATGCAGACCGAGCCAGGAGCCGATCCGGAGGCCGTGAACCTCCTGCGCCAGGCCGCCCGCGACGCGCTCGCCCTCGGTGACGCCGGCGGCGCCGCACGATTCTTGGCCCGCGCCCTCGACGAGCCCCCTGACGAAGATCAGCGCGGGGCGCTCGTGCTCGAACTTGGATTGGCTCGCGCTCGAGCGGGCGCACCCGAGGCCATCGGACCGCTGAGCGAGATCGTGACGCACGCAGAGGACGCCCAGGCGATCGTCACCGCGGCAATCGAGCTCAGCGGCATGCTGTTCTTCTCCGACCGCGCGGGCGAGGCAGCCTCGATCCTGCAGCGCGCTCAGGAACGCCTGCCGCCCGACGCGCCCGGTCGGGAGCGTCTCGAGGTCGCGGTGCTCGGGGCTAGCTACACCTCAGCTTCCGCCCGCCGCGCAGCGGACGGCACGATCGCCGCGCTCCGTGATCCGGGTCACCCCGCGCGAAATGCCTTGGAGGCGACCACTCTCGCCACCCTGGCCATGGACGAGATGATGTATCTGCGCTCTGCCGCGGCGGCGAAGGACTTTGCCCACCGCGCGCTCGCCGCCGGGCTTCCGCTCGAGCCACACCGCGGAGAGGCGTGGGCGATCGTGGCGCTGGCCGTGCTGGCAGCTACGGACGAGATCGATGCGTCGCTGCGCGGCATTGACGAGATCCTGGCCCGTGCCCGGGAGCGGGGCGCCGCGGTGACCGTGGCCACGGGCTTGGCCCTGCGTGCCTTCGGCGGGTTCCGCCTAGGCGACCTGACCACCGCGCAAGCGGACGCTCACGCCGTGATCGAGCTCGCGTCCGACCTCATCGGTGTCGAGTTCGCCGTTCTGGCCGTATCCGCCGCGGTACTGGCCGGCCTCGAGCGTGACGAGACGCCCGACGCGTTGCGCCGGCTCATCGCCCGCGCCGGCATCCGCTACGACACCGAGTTCTCCCCGAGCACGCAACTGCGCTACGCGTCGGCCGTGCTTCGCGCCGCGGCCGGCAACCACGAAGGCGCGGTCGAGGAGCTTCGCAGCTGCGAGCACGAGCATCCCGCCCTGGGCGTCGAGAACCCGGCCGTGGTGGCCTGGCGCTCGGCCGCCGCCCTGTCGCTGGCGGAGCTCGGGCGCGCCGAGGAAGCGCGCGAGTTGGCCGAGGACGAGTTGCGGCGCGCGCGCGCGTTCGGGACCCCGAGGGCCATCGGCATCGCTCGGCGGGCCAGCGCTCTCGTCGGACCGGCTGGGCGGCGTGCCTCGGCGCTCCAGGAGGCGCTCGCGGCTTTGGAGGCTTCGCCGGATCGCCTAGAGCACGCGCGCGTGCTGATCGACCTGGGCGCCACACACCGCGCCGCCCGGCAGCGCTCTGCGGCGCGCGACCCCCTTCTGCACGGACTCGCGCTCGCCTCGCGTTGCGGAGCCCGTAGCCTCGAACGGCGCGCTCGCGCGGAGTTGGCTGCAATCGGTATCCGCCCTCGGAGGGTCGAGCGTTCGGGAGCAGATTCGCTCACGCCCAGCGAACGGCGCGTGGCGGAGCTCGCCGCGGCGGGGCAGACCAACCGCGAGATCGCCCAGACGCTGTTCGTCACCGAGAAGACGGTCGAGACGCATCTCGGACACGCATTCCGCAAGCTGGAAGTCACCTCGCGACGCCAGCTGCCCGACGCGCTGGCTGTTGGAAGCGACTGTCAGCCGATGAGTCGGTGACCTGCCCAGTCTGGAGGAACCGGTGAACAAGATGCACCACCGTGGCGCCCTCGCCCATCGCCGTCGTGACGCGCTCGATCGATCCGTGGCGGACATCACCCGCCGCGAATACTCCGGGCGCGCTCGCCTCGAGCAGCATCGGAGCGCGCTCGAGCGGCCATGCGGTTGCCTGGCGATCGTCTGAGGTCAGGTCGGCACCGGTGAGGACGAAGCCCTCGTCGTCGCGGGCGATGGTTCCGTCCAGCCACTCGGTCCTGGGCTCCGCGCCGATCATCACGAACAAGCCGGCTGCGGAGATGCGTTCGCATGCACCGCTCGCGCGCTCGCGGACGACGACCGCCTCGAGTCGTTCGTCGCCTTCTCCGTCGATCAGCTCGGTTCCCAACCTGACACGAACGTTCGCGGTCACGCCCAGTTCGGTGGTCAGGTAATCCGACATGTGGGCATCCAGCGATTCTCCCCGCACGAGCAGCGTGACCTGCGCCGCGTACCTGGCCAGGTGGAGCGTCGCCTGGCCAGCCGCATTCCCGGCCCCGACCACGCACACATGCCGGCCCCGCATGGCCTGCGCCTCGCTGACCGCGGCGCCGTAGAAGACGCCGGCTCCGATCAGGGCTTCCAGGCGGGGAATGCTCAGCCGGCGCCAGAAAGCGCCCGTGGCCAGCACGACCGACCTCGCCGTCACCGCCTGACCGCCCGCAACCTCCAGGACATGCCCCGGGTCCGTCGCATGAAGCGCGGTCACCTCCTGTACGAACACGAGGTTTGCCCCGAACAGCCACGCCTGCTCGCACGCCCGGTAGGCCAGTTCGTCTCCGCCGATGCCCCAGGTGAACCCCGGGACATTGCGGATGTGGGAGCTCGAACCGGCCTGACCGCCGGAGACTTGCCGCTCGAGAACGATCGTCGACAGGCCTTCCGAGGCGGCGTAGACGGCCGCGGACAGCCCGGCGGGACCGGCCCCGACGATCGCCAGGTCATACAGCTCCCCGCTTAGCTGTGTCCCTCCACCGACCGCCTGCACGAGCTCGCCGTTCGACGGATCGACGAACAGCCGACCATCGTTTCGAACCACCACGGGCCGTCGTGTGACCGGCTGACCGATCTCGCTGAGAAGGGCCCGGCCTTGATCGCTGTCGCGGGCCAGGAACCCGAACGGGACGCTGAAGCGCGTAAGGAGATCGCGTATCTCGTGCGCACGCGCGTCGTTCTCGGGAGCCACGATCCTGAACATCTTGGCCTCGTCGGATTGCGTTCGGGCCCACGCGGTCAGAAACTCACTCACCGGGTGATACAGCCGATGGTCGGGGAACCACGGCTTGACCAGGTGATAGTCGATCTGCCCGAGCATCATCGCCGGCACGATCGGGTTCGCGGCTGTGTAGTTGCGCTCGACCAGCAGAATCCGCTTGGCCGACGGGTGCAGAGCGTGGGCGCGCGCGAGGAACTCAACACCGGTGATGCCAAGCATGCGCTCCTCGGCGATCGCAAGCGCCACCGGCTCACCGTCCGCGGCGAACGCCGCCAACCGCGCGAGGCCGGATGATGGGGCGATGGCCCCAACGATCCGGGTGTCGTTCCCGAATCGCCGGCCCAGGTCCGCCTCGAGCGCCCACAGCACCGAGGGTTCGGAGGAGACGATGAAGATGATCGGTGGCGCTTTGGGGCTCACCGCTCCGCTCCCGATCCCCGAGCCGCCCGCGGATCGACGTTCTGGTTGCGCCGGAAGACATTGGTCGGGTCATAGCGCTCCTTGAGCGCGACCAGCCGCCGGTATGTCTCTGCGCCGTACGCGGTCCGAGCGGCGTTCGCGTCGCCGAGGAAGTTCACGTACGTGCGACCGGTCGACGCATCACTGGCGGCTTGGATGACTGCTCGCGCCCACTCGCGATGTGCCTTCCCGACACCCGGATCGCGCCAGGCGGTGACCGCATTGAGGACGTATGGCATAGCGGGCTCGGCAAAGGCGGTTGCCGTCTCGTTGACCCGCGCGACTGCGCCGCCCATCTGGTGCACGTGGATCTCGCACTGCGGCCCCGGAGCTCGGAGATGGAGCTCGTGCAGGCGATCGATCAGGCGATCGTCGAGCCGCGCCAGGTTCGTCGCCTTGAAGTAGGCGAGCACGCCCCGTTCCCAGAGCGGGTCGACGAGGGTCTGGATCGCCGCGTAGGGCATCGGTCCGAGCAGATCGGCGACCGGCTCGGCGACGGCCCGGAACCTCTCCACGTGCCCTTCTCCCTCCTCAATCGGTCCGGCCGAGGTGGCGAGCAGTGCGGTCACCTTTCGGCCGTGCCAGGCCTTCGGGATCACGGGCAGCGGCGGCGCGGTGGTCAAATTGAGGAGCGCGGTGATGTCTTCGCTCGCGTCCGGTGCCCACTCGCGGAACGCCCGCAGCAGGGGGATGTCGGCCTCTGGCGGGTAGAAGATCGGTCCGGCGTAGACCATCGGGCCCACGGGATGGAGCGCGAACTCGAACTGGGTCACGATGCCGAAGTTGCCGCCACCGCCGCGCAGGCCCCACAACAGCTCTGGGTTCTCGCTCTCGCTCGTGCGGATCAGCCGCCCGTCCGCGGTCACCACCTCGGCGGCGAGGAGGTTGTCGCACGCGAGCCCGTGCCGGCGCATGAGCCAGCCGATGCCGCCACCGAGGGTGAAGCCGGCAACGCCGGTCGAGGACACAAGACCGCCGGTGGTGGCCAGCCCGTGCGCCTGCGTCGCACGATCGACGTCGGCCCACACCGCGCCACCGCCGACCGTGGCTCGTCGAGCCGCGGGGTCCACGTGCACCTCGTTCATCGGTGAGAGGTCGATCACGGCCACCCCATCGCCGGTCGAGAAGCCCGCGATGCTGTGAGCGCCCCCGCGAACTGCGATCTCCAGGTTGTGGCTGCTGGCGAAGGACAGCGCGGCGGTCACATCGGCGGGCCGCGAGCATCGAATCACGACTGCTGGCCGGGCACCGTCGTAAACGCCGTTCCAGATCCGAGCCGCCTCTTCGTAACCCGCGTCGCCCGGCGCGAGGATCTCTCCGCCCAACGCGCTGCGGACCTCCTCCGGGTTGATCTCTGCGGGCGCGTGTGTCCGCGCTGTGTTCTGCTCGATGAAGGTCATGCTGGTCCTCCTGGGGCGGGACGATGGTCAGGACCGGCATGCTCCGGGTGAGCGCAGGCGCGCACATCGGGCACACCCCCTGACATCGCCCCCCGAACTTTCGCCCGGCGCCCGGGGGCCGTCGCCGGCCCCCAGGTTTGCGGTGACTGAAAAATGCTGCGGCGATAGCTACGGCAAGGTAGCTTCGCCGCGCGATGTCGCCGGGCTCGGAAATCTCGGCGATCAACGTGCGGCCGGAGGCCTCGCGGACCGTTAGCG
Source organism: Solirubrobacterales bacterium (assembly GCA_019239375.1). Classification (GTDB taxonomy): domain Bacteria; phylum Actinomycetota; class Thermoleophilia; order Solirubrobacterales; family Solirubrobacteraceae; genus Palsa-465. Next base: position 17,303 of record JAFAZZ010000248.1, read on the forward strand.
CTCGGGTCCCGCCGTCAGCAGCTCGTAGGCTATGTCGCTCGCGGCGTGCGGCCGGGCCAGCGCGGCCGACGCCCGCGCCATCGCCGTGAGCCGCTCGGGATCGGCGAGCAGGCTTCCCACCTCGCCTGCCAGCCGAGCCGGAGTGAGCTCCCGGTCCGGGATGATCACCGCCGCCCCAGCGCGCTCCATGAAGCTCGCGTTGCTGGTCTGGTGGTCGGCGGTGGCGTGCGGGTAGGGCACCAGCACAGCCGGCTTGCCGTGGGCGGCGATCTCGAAGATCGAGCCGCCGGCGCGCGCGACCACCAGGTCTGAGGCCAGCAGGGCCTCGCCAAACCGGGAGATGTAGCCGCGCAGGTCGTAATGTGGTCCTGGTGCGTTCAGCGCGTGCAGGTCCCGCTCGCCGGCGGCGTGGAGCACCCGGAAGCGGGCACCGGCAAACGCCTCGACGGCGGCCCGGTTGATCGAGCGCGCCCCCTGAGAGCCGCCGAACACGAGCACGCAGGATTCGCTCGGGCCGATCCCGAAGCGGGCCCGCGCCGCGGGTCGGTCGCTGGCAGGGGGCGGAACAGGACGGCCGGTGAGCACGTAGCGCGAGCCATCTTTTCCATTGATCGGAAAGGAAAGGCACACGCGCCGCGCGAACGGCGCCAGGAGCCGGTTGGTCAGACCGAGATGGCTGTCGGCCTCGGTCAGCACGAGCGGCGTGCGCGAAAGCACGGCCGACAGACCCACGGGCCCGGCCACGTAACCGCCGCCGCCCAGGACGGCACTCGGTCGCGCTTGCCTGACGATCCGTCGCGCATCCCGGACGGCGGCGGCGGCGATCATGCCCGCCTGGGCCGCCTTGAGGGGGCGCCGCCGGGGCAACGGCACCACGCGCAGGGTGCGCAGCTCGTATCCGGCTGCCGGCACCAGCTCGAGCTCGGCACGGTCGCCCCCGACGAATACGACCTCCGCGCCCTCAGCCCGCAGCGCGTCGGCCACCGCCAGCGCGGGCACGACGTGCCCGGCGGTCCCGCCGGCGCCGATCACGATCCGCGGCGCTGTCAACTCCTGGATCCCGGACGGCTTTCAGCCGCGTCCCGGGCCGCGCGATGTTCAGCAGCAGCCCGACGCCGGCGAGCAGCACACACAGGTTCGTCGGGGCGTAGGAAATGAAGGGCAGGGGGACGCCGGTGAGCGGAGCGAGTCCGAGCACTACGAAGATGTTGAGAATCCCCTGGCACAGAATCAGCGAGGTCAGACCGGTAGCCAGGAGCTTGGCATACCGGTCCGCGGCCCGGCGCGCCGTGCGCAGCCCGGCGTAGGCGACCATTCCGTACAGGCAGACCACGCCGAAGATGCCGAGCACCCCGAGCTCCTCACCGATGACCGCGAGGATGAAATCCGTCTGCGCTTCGGGCAGGTAGAAGATCTTCTGTACCGACCGGCCCAGCCCGACACCGAAGAGACCTCCGGAGCCCAGCGCGATCTGCCCCTGCACGGCCTGGTAGCTGGGTCCCGACTTGGCGGCGCTGGCCCACGGATGCAGGAACGAGGTCAGGCGCGCCCGCTGG
>JAFAZZ010000256.1 GCA_019239375.1 Solirubrobacterales bacterium
GCAACGTCGAGACTTCCTCACGCGTCGCGGACGTCGTCCTGCGCGCGTTCGGCCGTGCTCTCGGTCAGGGCACCATGAACAACGTGACGCTCGGCAGCGAGGACGTCGTCTACTACGAGACGATCGGCGGCGGCCAGGGCGCATGCCCCGACGCGGATGGCCCCGGCGGCGTCCACGTCGCGATGAGCAACACGCTGAACACCCCCATCGAGGCGCTCGAGCTCGAGTTCCCGCTCCGCATGACCGAGTACGCGTTACGGCGCGGCTCGGGCGGGGCCGGCGCGCACCGCGGGGGCGACGGTGTGATCCGCGAGCTCGAAGCGCTCGCGCCGCTCAGCTACTCGCTGATCACCGAGCGCCGGCGCCACGCGCCACCGGGCGCGGATGGAGGCGAGGACGGACAGCCGGGGCGCAACCTGCTCGACGCCGAGGAGCTGCCCGCCAAAGCCATCGGCCGCCTGGAGCAAGGGCAGCGGCTACGAATCGAAACCCCAGGCGGCGGTGGGTACGGACCGCCGAGTTGAGCTGGGACACCGGCGACCGGCCCGAGCCGCATGTTCGCGATCCGGCGGGATGTGCGATACACGGTTTCAGAGGACGGTTGGGCGGATATCAGTGCCGGGGTCTTATGTCGACGGCGAGCACGTGTCAATTCGCACGCATTATGGAAGGGAAAGCCCTGCAATCGTGGCGATCGGCACATGGTGGTGAGAGACAGCGCGATCCGGGCGCGGCATCGGCCCAGCGCGCGCCGGTAAACCCACCGATTTGCGGTGGCATTTGGAGATTTGCGATCGCTCGCGTACAATCGCCTCTTCCTGTGCTGCAGTTGCACTGCGTGCCACGCACGGGACCTGTTTCGTATCTAACCCCCGTTTCCTCAAACTAATTCATGCCGATTGCTTTTAAAGAATGGGCCGTGACCGTGCGGGCCCTTGCGGAAGGCGAGCAGCTGCTGACCCTTCGCAAGGGCGGCATCCGCGAGCCTGACAAGCACTTCAAGCTGGAATACGACCGGTTCTTTCTGTACCCCACGTTCGACCATCAGTGCTCGGATCTGGTGCGCGAGTCGCATCAGCCCGAGCTCGCCCGCGCGCTCGAGGAGGGCGTCTGGTCCGACGGCGAGCCGCCCCCCCACGCGCTGCGCCATGGCACGGAGATCCCCCAGCCCGATCGCGTGCGGATCCGTGCCTGGGCCGAGGCGGCCGCCCACTACACGATCACTGACCGGCGCACGGTGGACGCGCTGTCGCCGTTCTATGTGTGGACCACCGACTATGCCGAGAAGCGGCTGGCGTGGAAGCGCCGGCATCCGCTGCACGTGATCCTGCTGCGGACCTATCGCATCCCGCGGCCGGTGACAGTCAAGGTGCGTGACGAGTACGGCGGCTGCCGATCGTGGCTCGAGCTCACTCGCGACCTTCCGTTCGAGGGCACTCCGGTGCTGTCGGATGAGGAGTTCGAGCGCGCCTCCGAGGAGATCGCAGCGATCGCCGCGGACCGCGTGCCCGTCTTGGCCTGAGCGCCCGCCCAGGCCGCACGCAGGCAGCGACGTCAGTGGCATGGGTCGAGTCGGTCTCGCCCTCTTTCCGGGCGCGGCACGACTCGAACCATGCTGACGACGCCGACCGCGTCCTACATTCGCTCGAGCGCACGCGCGAGTACCTCGCGCAGTACTTCCCGCGCACGATCGCGGGAATCTCGGTGGTGTTCCATCCAGGCCTCGCGTCGCTGGCCATCGCCCGGCCGCTGATGCCGGTCGCCTGGATCGCCACCGCGCCTGCGGCTCGCCGCTACGTCGCCGGGTGGTCCGGCCCCCACGAACTCCACGTCCTGCTGCCGGACGCGCTCGAGGCACGCGCCTCGAGCGTGCCCGGCTCACGGGAGATGCTGGCCAGGGCGATTCCGGCGCTCTACGCCCGGGAGGTGATCGTCGAGAACAACGCGGATTTGCCGAAGCGTCTCAGCCCGCGGCGCCTCGGCACCGAGCTGCGCTGGGCGTGGCTGTTCGAAGGCGCGGCGCGCTGGTTCGGCGGCCAGACGGCGCATGCCAGGCCGGCGATTGCCCGTCGCCTGCGTGAGGGCCGCCGGCCCGCCTTCCCGCCCAGCGTACGCGATGCCCCGCTCCTCGGCGGTACGGTCATCGACCTGCTCGTTCACCAGGGTGGCGAGACGGCCGCGGCTCACCTGGCCCGCCGTCTGCATCCGCACGGCCCGCGCGGCGCGCTGCGGGAGGCGTTCAGGGGACGCGCGACGCAGGACGTCGAGCAGGCGTGGCGCGCCCACCTGGCGCGCATGGCCTCCGGGGCCTGAAGCTCACCCCGCGAGCTGGCTCAGCAGCCAGACCAGTAACGCGCCAAGCGCGAGCGCCACCAGCAGCCCCGCGAGCAGGCGCCCGGGAGCGACGGTGCTTCCAGCCGCCGCGGGCGAGATGAGCTCCCCTTCCAGCAGCACCTCCCGGGCGGCGGCACACGCCGCCTCGGGCACCAGCACGTCGCGGGGCCCGGCGGCCAGGAAGTCGGGCACGTCGAAACCGGCGCTCCGGCGCAGGAGACTGGGAATGCCCTCCTCGAGCAGCAGCCCCTGGATGAACTCGGCCTCAGCCTGGTTGCGCCCGCCGGCGACGCGCACGAGCGGCCCTTCGGTGAACTGCGGCTTGATCTTGCGGGCGCGCTCGTGGCGCTCGCCGACGGCCTCGAGGACACCCGTGCCGTGGTCGCCGCGGACGAGAGGCAGCCCACAGGTGGGACAGAAGCGTTCCCGCTCTGGATACTCCGAACCGCAGCCGGGACAGCGCAGACGATCAGTCTCAGCGGTCTGCCCGGCCATGAGACCACTCATTCCACGACGAGCTCGGCGCCGGACACCTGGCCGTCGTCGATGCTCCAGGTTCGCACCTCGGCCTGCTCGCCGTCCAAGCCGACGATGATCCACAGGACCCCCGGCCACAGCCGGGCGAAGTTGATGTCGGTCTGCGACGGCCTCGGCTCGGTCCGGGTATGCGAGTGGTAGATCGCGCCCAGCTCGAACCCGCCCTCCTCGATCTTGTTGTGCAGCTCGAGCTGCTCCTCGGGCTCGATCCTGAAGCGCAGCGGGCTCGCCTCGGCGTTCACCGCGCGATACACCGCCACCGCCTGGCCGTCGGTCGACGCGACCATTCCCACACACTCGTTCGGCGCCTCCTCGCGAGCGTGGGCGACCATTTCCTCGTAAAGCTCGCGCGCGATCCTCATACCCGGTTCGAGCCTACCAGCGGCCCTAGCTGCTGCCGAACACAAATGGCCAAGGGATTGACATGACGTACTGCCCGGGATTGCGCAGCCCACTGAGCACTGTCCAATGCTGGGCCTCGCAAGCCATGATCTGTGCGCACAGCGTCACCAGGTCCGGTCGGCGGAGATGCCTGATCGGCGTGTACGCGGCGCCCTCGGCCACCGACTCGAGGTCGACCAGCAGCTTCAGGCAGTCGTCCTCGGTGCGCAGCCCGGTGAGGTTCCCGGAAACGTGATGCTGATCCAGCGCCGCGCTCGCCGCCTTCAGCGATAGCGGCCCGGTCGGCGCCGGCGCGCCCAGGCGGCTGAGCGGCGCCGCGACAGCCGACACGTGCGCGCGCTCCTGCGCCAGGAAGGGCGTAAGCGCTCGCTGCACCCCCGCCGACAGCGCGCCCGAGGCGAGCACCCGCTCGTAGGCGAGCACCATCAGCCGCTCGACCTTGAGCGTCTTCGCGAGCAGCTCGGTGTCGCTGGGCACCGGCGAGTCCGCGATAGCCGAGGATCCCGGCGCGAGTCCGAGACCCAGCGCCACCCCCGCGGTGGCGAGCGCACCCGCCATGACCTCACGTCGACGCGGTCGCACGTCCACGGCACTCAGTCTCGCCCGGTCACCAAGGCCGCCGGGACCGCGGGTTGATGGAGCGCCGCCCGCACCACCGCCACGTGCTGTGCGTCGTTGGCCAGAATCGAGGCCACCGAGGCCTTGACGAACCCGGGCTCGAGGCGCGTGATCGCCTTCAGGTACGCGGTCACCTGGGCGTTCTCGATCAGGTGCAACAACCGGAGTACGTCGCCACTCGAGCGGGGATGGCCGAGCGGATAGCTTGGCGCCGGCTTGATCGGCTGTCCGCCCGCCGCCTTGACCAGCCCGGCCAGCCCTCCGGCATGGGAGAGCTCGTCGTTGAGAAACAGCGCCCCCGCCTTGGTCACCGCCGGCGCCAGCAGCGGCGTCCCCGCGGTGTAGGCCGCGATGGCCCAGTGCTCGAGATGCAGCAACTGGTTGAGCAGGTCGACGTCGGTACCGAGGACCGGGGCGGAGTTGTGCACCTGCGCCTTCAGCGACTGGTTGCCGCACCCGGC
>JAFAZZ010000311.1 GCA_019239375.1 Solirubrobacterales bacterium
GCGCTCAAGGCCCGCGGGCTCTCACACACCCGCGCGTGCCTGACCATCGCCCGCAAACTCGCGCGCCGCTCCTACCACATCCTCAAAGCGCTCGGCCCCGCCGCGCTCGACCCTCCCGACCAGCGCTCCGATCAAGCCCACCCATCACCGATGCGCTCAAAACGTGTGGCCCGCTCCAGCAGCGATCGAGGCACCCACGCCCAGCGTGGCGGCCCACGAAAGACAGAGCGGCCACAGTCGCTCCAGCGGAACGACCGATCAACCATCAAGTCACCGGCCGCCACCACTCGCGGCCGCGGGCCCAGATAAGGCAGGGCGTCCACGGAGCCAAACCCAGCCCATCCTGCCGCCTTCCGCCGGATCATCCATGACCGGCGGGCGACCACCCTCACACAACACACAACCTCCACCACAGCACGCATAAACAGCACCGCCTTGACACCGAGGCCCGAGCTCAGATAAGCAATCACGCGGCTCGTGCCACGACGCGACAACCGGCGTGATCGAGACGTCGCCGAAGCACTCGTGTTAGGAGACGCGCCGGACGAGGGGGCGCGCCCGGAACAGCCGACCCGCCGACCCCATCGTGGCCCGCTCGCTCGGCGTAGGATTGCTCGTCCGACTACCTGTGCGCGCAGTTGGTTGATGATCGCTGGAGTAGCGGCGTTGGGTGTCCATGCGCGAGCCACATGTTCGCGGCCCGCGGCGACTGATATGCCATCCGAGATGGGGCCCAAGATATTGCTGGCGTGTTCGGCAGGATTTAGATGAGCGGAGGATCGCAAATTCGAGTTCCGGCGACTCTCAATTGGACTAGCTGCCAGGCCGTTCTGATACGCGGTCAGCTCACGGTCGTGATGACGGCGCCCACCTCCACCAGCGATGTGCGAACAGAGACAGTCGACGCTGCCGCCGCCGCCCAGTTTGCTCGTGCCACCGGTCTGCGACGACTCTCTAAAACGGCGAGACTCACGAGCGAGTCTGAGCCAGGGACGCTCGTGGTGACGAGTGCGGGGACTACAGCACGGACTGACCAGGCCGCTGTTGCGGCGATTAGCAGTTCGATCGGCCAGTCGCCCGCGCTTCCGGAAACACTCGATGTCGCGATTGTCTTTGGCGGCCCGCATGTCGGCAGGACCGCGCTGCAACGCCTCAAGTCGGCGAGTGAACGCGGCTTGGCAGTTGGGATGTCGGCGCGTGTTATCGACCTGCGCCCTAGCACGCCGCGAATTGATGACGTCGGCACGTTCATCGCCGACGGCGCCCGCGAAATCGAGTGGCCGGCGCCCGGCGCCCGGGTCCTTCTCGACCAGAATATCCTTGTCTCGCTGGACGGCTGTCTGAAGAGCGGTGACAAGCGCCTCTGTGAACACCTGCGTGACCTGTTCGGTTGGCTCGCGGTTTGTGACCCCATACCGGGCTTTGCGTTCGCCGAGTGCCTTACTGCCACTGGCAGCGCGGCCCTCGCGAATCGTCTGCAAGCGGCCTACGCCGTGTTCATGCGCCACGCACACGAAACGCTGACTCTCAATGAGCTCCGGGCAGCTGCCGCGGCTTACACGCCGCCCGCCCATGAACGTCTGGACGCCGGCGCCAACATGGATGTTCTGACGGACATGAACTACCTGGGCATACTCCATGCGCTGCGGGTCTGGAGGAGCATCCCGACCGAGGGTTTTGTAGCCAAGCACCGACTTGCGGCTTGGAGTGACTGGCTAAGGTCCGTCAACGTCGAGCATGCGGGCGTGTCGGCGTACTGCCGTGTGACCGTTAGGCTTCTGCTGCTGTCGGAGAACAATGGACCGCGCGACTCGCCCGGGAACCTGGCGGTGCGACTCTTGAAGTTCCGGTCGTCTCCCACCCGAGCGAGTCTTCGAGGTGCTGCGTGGGATCTCGCCTACCTTCTCTTCGCCGATTTGGCGAGGTCCGGCGAGACAGACCTCGAGGGCAGCGGACGAGTGTTGGTGCTCACGGCAGACAAGCCGCTGCAGGACCTCGCTCGTGCCGGCTTCCTGGCTGGATCTTTACACGCGCCTGGCGGGCCAACGGGGCTAGTCATGCATCGCCGACAGGAGTCAACAAAGTTCTCCGCAAAGCAGCTGTCAGCCATCGAGGAACTCGAAGGTGCAGTAGCTGCTGACCAGTATGCACGCGTAGCCTCTTCGTGGCGAACGCTGAACCAGCTACAGCTTCGCGGCGATATCGCCGGCCTTGAGATTGAGTTGGACTTGAAGTGACTGACCAGACCCCGTTCATCGGTCCACCTGTTGTGAGAGCTGGTGGTCGTTGATTGTTTCAGTGAGCCATTGTTCTGATCCGCCTAGCGGAGAGAGATGTTCGTCGCTGAGCGTTTCGAGGTAGGTGCGGTAGCCGGCGCCGAACGCGCTGGGCGTCATCATCCCGAGCGCTGAGTGGGGCCGGTTCTGGTTGTAGTCCTGGCGCCAGTCTTCGATTACGACCTGCGCCTCGGCGAGGCAGGAGAACAGTTCGACGGCCAGGAGCTCGTCGCGGAGCCGGGAGCCGAAGCTTTCGACGTATGGGTTCTGCCAGGGTGAGCCCGGCTCGATGTACACGGTCCCCGCCTTCGAGAAGCGGCACCAGTCGCGCAGCGCGTTGGCGGTCAGCTCGGGCCCGTTGTCGCAGCGGATGAACGTTGGCGTGGTCCGACGCTCGGCGATGAGGCGGTCGAGCACGGTCACGGCGTGGTCGGCGTCGATGCGCCGGCGGCACTCGATCGCCAGCGCCTCGCGGGTGAACTCATCGACGACGTTGAGCAGCTTGAGGATCCGCCCGTCCGCGGTCTGGTCGAACTGGAAGTCCAGCGCCCACACGTGATCGGGCCGCTCGGCACGCAGCCGCTCGGGCGGCACCGTGGACTCGCCCAGCCGCTGGCGCTTGCGCCGGCGTCGCGGCACCCTGAGTCCCTCCTCGCGCCACAGCCGCTGCGTCCGTTTGCGGTTGTGCCGCCACCCCTGCTCGAGCAGGAGCTGGTGCGCGCGGCGATAGCCCCACCGCGGCCGCTCCCGCGAGATCCGCCGCAGCTCCGCCCGCAGCGCCGCGTCATCACACGCGACCTGCCGCTCGTGACGCTGGGTCGAGCGCTGCTGACCCACGATTCGGCACGCCCGCCGCTCCGAGATCCCCAGACGGTCCTGCAACATCACGACCGCCTGGCGCCGGCGCGACGGGCTCACCAGTTTCCCCGCGCGATCTCCTTCAGCGCCACGACCTCGAGCTCCTTGTCGGCCACGATCCGCTTCAACCGCGCGTTCTCGACCTCGAGCTCCTTCAACCGCTTCACATCGTCGGCTCTCATCCCGCCGTACTGGGCTCGCCAGCGGTGATAGGTCGCCTCGGAGACCTCCAGCTGCTTGGTCACCTCCGGCAGCTCCATGCCCTCGCCCAGTAGCCGGTCGGCCTCTCTGAGCTTGCGGACGATCTGCTCCGGCGTGTGACGACGTCGCTTCATCTGATCGCTCCTCTGACCCATTCAACAGGGTCGACGAAGCTCTCACACAGGTCGGACCGATCTCAGGGGGTCGGGCCATGACCACTGAAGCCTATGGAGGATGGAACACGGCCCCGGCTCTCCAACGCAACGCACGAGTTAGTTAGCGAACTGGCCGTCAGGCTTGTCGTCGATGGGTCGTCTATGGAACCGCGGCCGGCTCAGAGGGCGATCTCCTCGTCACCCCCACGGGCCGATACGACATGAACGGCCGCAAGGGCGACGGACGGCGCTTCTGAGTGCTTCTCCGCATTTGGGGACTGCTGTTGGCCCGGGGGCCTACTCGAGCACGTCGAGGTCGCAGCGACTCACTCGGCCCATACCGGGGGCATTGGCCCGCACGCTGTAGGTTCCAAGAGCAATTATCTGACCAACCCCAGCTGACCGGGCCCGGACGTTCACGCGCCACCCCCGCTCATCACGGCGGGATCGGACACTTCTGGCGTCAGGAAACCGTTGGGACCCTTCGACGGCGGCAGCTGTTGGCGGGCGCGGTCTCGGCTCCGGACAAGGAGCCGGGTCCCGTCGAGATCGTTCCGGGTTGCGATCTCCCAACGCTTTCGCCCGGCCGTGCCATAGGTGATCTTTCGGAGAATGGTCTCGGCGACCACGAGCACCGCCAAGGTGACGGCGACGGTGATCGCCGCATGTACAGCCCGGTTAACAGCGGCGGCGTTCGGGTCGCTCGGGCTGATCTGCGTCGTGAGGGCAAGGGCGACCACACCAGACTTGCGCTCACCAGAGCGCGAGGTGCAACCCCGGGCGAGCTCGCTCCTGTGTCTGGCCTCCTCCCCCCACCGGAAAGGACGGCCGCCGGTCTTGATTGAGCCCCGGACACCGCACGACACCCTGGTCCGCCCCGCGCGACCGAATGGATGACTGGAGCCTTCCCCCAAGCCGGAACGCCGCCAGCGAACCGGCGCCCAACCCCCAGATCCCCATGAACACCACCAGCCTCCCCCTGCCAGACTCACCCACCCGCGTCAAGCGCCCCCAGCCAGCGTCACTCACCCACGCCCGCAACTCGCGTCGCTTGACCCAGCCGCGCTCGCCCGGCAACCACACACCCAATCCGGGGCCAAGCCCCCGAAACCCAACCAGCACCGGCCTCACGACCACCCGACCACCGAAAAGCCGACCGCACCGTCAACGACCCCGCCAGCCAACCCCTTGACACCAGCCGGCCCTTCATGGATGACATAGGAGCAGCCTAAGCGATAGCTGACCGCGGCGGCCGATTTGGCGAAATCAATGGTGCGGTGCCAGCGCGATAGCTGGGTCCCGGGCATAGGGACGCGGCCCCGACCGGCCGCCTCAACGCGGCGCGTCCGCTGCACCGCCTACCGTCATGGCCATGCTCGCCGCGGCGATCACCACGGGGGCGCAGTACCGCCGCGCTGGCGGTACTGGCCTACGTGCCCGCGGCGCTCGAGCTGGTCCGTCAGACCCGGGAGGCCGTCGAGCGTCAATGGCGGCCACGCGTGCTGGCCCACCCTTGGTAATTGTCAATCGACTTGCGAGCAATTCCGCGAGAATGCCCCCCAGGACCCGGCGGGGGCGGCTAGGAGGCAACGCGAGCCCTCGGCCCTATTCAGTCCGGGGGCCTCCTAGGATTTCAGGGGCTTAGACGGGCTCCTGCGGACTTGTCGATCCGGTCCGCGTTCGGTCGCTGGTGGACTCCGCCTGCCGCGAGAGGCGGGACTCGGACCCCCGCCGTTGAACTACGCACCGATGGACGAGCGAAGCCAACGCATCGCTAGCCGTTTCGAGCTTCCCACGTTGATCGCAGCCGGGCTGACGGTCCCGGTGATCCTTCTTGATCGGCTGTCGCTCCCTGCCGCCTGGCGGACGGCGGCCGATGCGTTGAACTGGGCGATCTGGCTGACGTTCCTCGCCGAAGCTGTCGTCATGCTCGTGGTTGTCCCCTCCAAATTGAGATGGGTCCGCACGCACCCGCTCGACGTAGCGATCATCGTGCTCACGCCCCCCTTCATCACGAACGTCGTGACATCGCTGAGCGTGCTCCGCCTCTTGAGGCTTCTCCCGCTGCTGCGACTCGGCCGTCTCGTGCGAACGCTGCTCAGCGCCGAGGGACTTAGGTACGCGGCGCTGCTCGCGCTGCTGACAGCGTTCACAGGCGGCGCCCTGTTCGCGTCCATCGAGAACAAGTCGATCGGGGTCGGCATCTACTGGGCGATGGCGACCATGACTACGGTCGGCTACGGCGACATCGTGCCCACGACGGCTGGGGGTAGGGCCATGGCGGTGGTCGTGATGCTGGTTGGCACCGGCTTCTACGCGTTGGTCATCGGCGCCATCGCCGAACGGTTTGCGAGCGCCGCCCGCGCCAACAAAGAGCCCGAGCCCGACCTGACGGAGAACTCCATGCTCAAGGAGGTCAGGGAGATCTCGGCCCGTGCGGTGTTTCCGAGTTCGCGATAGAGCGGCCGCATTTTTCAACCACACGCCGGGGGCTGTGGCGGGGCCAGTGGGTGGTGGGGGTTCGGGCGTCATCCGTGCCCATTCCGCCGGCCGTCCATGGCCGGCGGGCGACCCCCTCAAAAGCGCCCTTCTTCCCCAGTAGGAGGCGGGCGCGGTCGGTGCTTTCGGGGATCGTCATGACTTGCTCGCTCGATTCTGCTTGATCCGCTCGGCCCGCGCCCGGCGCATGCCGGCGAGCCGGGCGCGACGGATCTGAGGACCACGTCCGTGGTGCTCGTCGTTGGGTGTGACGTAGCCGATGCTGGCGTGCAGGCGAACGGTGTTGTACTCGCGGCGGATGCGGGCGAGCTCGGCGTCGAGCGCGGCCGGGTCGGTGATCGAGGTGAGATGCGGCCAGTCGCCCTTCAGGTGGCTGAAGAACGACTCGACGTGCGCCTGGTCGGTTGGGGTGCCGGGTCGGCCGTGGTGCTGAGCGATCGTCATCAGCGCCATGAATTGGCGGGTGTCGATCGCGGTCATCTCCGATCCGTTGTCCGACCACGCGACCAGGATGGGCCCATCCGCGTCCCGTCCGAGCGGAAGCCCGTCGGGTCCGAGCAGCCGTTGATCCTCGAGCGCGCGGGCGAACAGCAGCTGCGCCTGGGTGTGCGTCTGCTCGCTGCTTAGCAGGTAGCCGATCCAGTAGCGGGTGACGACGTCGACGATCGCGTAGGCCACCCGCTTGCACCGGGTGAAGTGGGTCGCGTCCCAGATCCAGATCCGGTTGCGTTCCCACGAAATCTCGGGAAACGCAGGCTTTGGCGGCCGTGGGCGGAACGGCTCTCCGGGCAGCTCGACCTGGTGCTTGAGCGCGACCCGCAGCACCGTGGAGGGCGAGACGAACACCACACCGGTGTAGGAGCCGCGGTGCGCGAGCTTGCGATGCGACCGGTCGACGGGACCCCACTCTTCGATCAGATCGAGGATCGCTTGCTCCTCTGTGGGCAGCAGCCCGTGCACCGCGCCACCACCCGGATCGCGGTCCTCCAGCGAGCCGATATCCCGCTGTCGCTGCCTCCAGCGATGCGCGCGCACGTCGGCGAGGTCGAGCACGCGGCAGGCCCGGGCGTGCGCCCATCCATCCCTGACGGCGCCGTCGATCAGCCCCAGCAGCTCGAGCTTGGTCTGCGCGCTCACACGCGCGGGGACCGGGCCGAAAAGCCCGAGCGCTGCCTTCCCCGGTGCAACGTGAGCTCGACCGCCATCTCCTTCAGCGCCTCGGAGAGCCGGTCGTTCTCCTCGCGCAGCAACTCGATCTCGACATCCTGCACCGACGCCGGCCGCCCTGGCTTCGCCGAGGCGAACGCCGCCAACGCGGCGTCCTTCGCCAGCGCCCTGAGCCGGACGATCACGCTCACGTCGACCCCGTACTTTCGGGCCGCATCGGCCTGCGAAATCTCCTGCGAGGTCACCTCCAAGAAGATCTCCCACTTCTCCTCCGGCGACAGCTGCCGACGCTTGCGCGGCTTTCCGTTCTCCAACATCGCGTCCTCCTGGTTCAGAGCCCCGGAAGCCTCCCAGGAATAGGTTGAAAAACGGCCGGACCTCTATCACGAAGTCAGACGCAAACCGGCGCCGACTCGGACGCGCCCGGACGGGCGGCAGTGGGTGGTGGTGCGCTGCTGTTGACCGGGCTGGTGGCCGCCCTGGCGCCGGGCTTGACCGTGCGCGGGATCGCGATCGTGGTGGGGGTGGGGATGGTGATCAGCGGCGTGGCGCGCCTGGCGGCTGGATGGCGCGGGGAGGTCGATGAACGCTACTCATCTGTCGTTGGTGGCTTTGCCGGTGTCGTCTTCGGGATCATCGCGCTGGCTTGGCCGGATATCACGATCCTGGTGGTCGGGCTCCTGGTCGGGCCGGCGGCGATCGTGTTCGGGGCGGGTCAGATGTTTCGCGCGGTTCGCCGGGCAGGCCCCAAACAGGCTGAGTCATCGAGCCGCGCTGGGGTATGGCTTCGGAGTGTTGGGACGACCGCGGCGCTGGGGCTCGCGCTGGTGCTCGTGCTCGTCAGCGCGCTGGTGCACGCGGGTTCGCCGAGGGTGCCGTCCTTCTACACGTGGGCGGGCCGCCTCCCCGACAAGCCGGGCGTGCTGCTGCGCGAGCAGGCGACCATGCACGGGATGCCGGCCGGCTCGCGCGCGGTCCGGATTCTCTACACGACGACCGGAGTGAACCGCCGGACCGTACCCGCGAGCGGTCTCGTCGTCGTGTCGGGGACCGCGCCACCGGGTCCCCGGCCGGTGGTGCTTTGGGAGCACGGCACGACCGGGGTGGCCCAGAAGTGCGGCCCGTCCGTTTTGGCCGATCCGTTCAAGGCCGGGGCGATGTTCAGCCAATCCCAGGTGCTTACGCACGGCTGGGTGCTGGTGGCCCCGGACTATCTGGGGCTGGGCGCCTCGCCGCCTCACCCGTACCTCGTGGGCGTTCCCGAGGCCCGATCCGCTCTTGATGCTGTGCGCGCGGCGCGGCAGCTCACGTCGATCAAGGTCGGCGACCAGACCGTGGTGTGGGGTCACTCCCAGGGCGGCGGCGCCGCGTTGTGGACCGCGATCGAAGCCCGAGCCTACGCGCCCGACGTTCCCCTCGACGGGGTCGCTGCGCTCGCCCCCGCGGCCGATCTTGTGTCGCTGGCCAAAGGCCTTGCAACGAGCAAGGTCGGAATTCTGTTCGGGAGCTTCATGATCGCCGGCTACAGCAGCGCCTACCCCGACGTGAAATTCAACGACTACGTCCGCGCGAGCGCCCGGACGGTCGTGCGCCGCATCGTCGGACGCTGCCTGAGCGAACCCGCGACCCTGCTGTCTTTGCCCGCCGTGCTCACCGGCGAGCCGATCTTCAGCCGGCAGCTCACCAGCGGCCCGATCGCCACCCGACTGGCGCAAAACGTCCCCGACCGCGCCACCACCGTCCCGACCCTGATCGCCCAAGGACAGGCCGACTCGCTCGTCCTGCCCTCCGTCCAGCACGCCTTAGCCCAAGGACTGTGCAAGGCTGGCGAAAGACTCGAATACCGCGCCTACCCGGAGCTTGATCACCTCGCGCTCGTCGAGCCGACATCACCCCTCATCCCCGACCTCATGACCTGGACCGAGAACCGACTCAACCACACACCAGCACCGGATAACTGCTCCACGCTCGCCAAGGCGTCGTAGCGCCCGCGCCAAGCCAATCGCCTTGATCGATCCCGTCGATCCCGGTACTAGGAGCTCGCCGCGGCCCGGTTCCGTGGCTGCCGCTCCGTCGCCGCCGCAGAACCGAGCCGCCGGCTGCCGCTCCGGCCGGCCGGAGACCAGAGCAGAAGCCGCGACAGACCACAACCGGCCTGAGCGGGTAGCTCAGCTTTCGTGAATCCAGAAAGTCGCGCGGATACCGCCCTCGCCAGCGAGCTCGGTAGTCATGCATAGGCAAAAGGCGGCGTCGCAGCAACCCAGAGCGTCGCATATGCGTAGTCTGCGCCGGCAACGAGATCGACGGCGCCAACCGGAGCTTCTGCATTGTCGCCGCCCGAGAAACCAGCCGCTGGTTGCCGCTCCGGTCGGCTAGACATCCAGAGGTGAAGTCCCGACAGGCCACAATCGCCCCGGGCCAGATGGCGTAGCGGCGACCCTAGTCAACGTCCTCAAGCACCATGGCATGGTGCTCGATCACCGGATCGCCTCGCCGAGCCTCCGCGTCGAGTCCCCACTCAGGGCCCCCTGCGGGCGCGCGCCCTTACCGCTCAGCGAATCGAAGACCGGCTGTTTTCGTCACAGGAAGCGTCAGGATAGAACCACACGGAAATACCAACGTGCTGGAAGGAAGGTCGCGGCTGGCGCCGTCAGCGGAC
>JAFAZZ010000541.1 GCA_019239375.1 Solirubrobacterales bacterium
CGGCTCGGCCGAGAAGACCGGCGTCGGCGGGTTGTCCAGCCGACCGATCCCGAGGGGCCGGTCGATCAGCTTGATCGGGCGATCCTTGCGCGCGATCTTCCAGTTGCCTTCGCCCATATGGCTGATCAGCACCGAGTCGAGCTCCCAGTCCATTGCGTACATCTCGCTGAAATGGGCATTGCCGATCATGGTCTGGGCGGCGCACATCAGCGACGCAGTGTTGGTGTCTCCCTCGGCCGCGAAGCCGTACCCATCGGCCATCAGGTCCGAGGCGGCCAGCAGCGGGAGCTGCTGGAAGCGGCCGTCGCCGCCGATCGAGTCGAAGTGGAACGAGAAGCCGCTGTAGTCCTTATCCTCGAGCAGGCTCCGGAGTGCGACCTCAAAGCGGGCAGCGTAGGCATGGCGGTGGCGTGGCAGGTCGCCGGCGATTTCGAACAGCTCGCCGTGGCGCGCGAGCAGCGCGTCGACCTCGGAGTCCGGCACGTCGCCGATCCGCGCCGCGACCGGCCCTAGGTCCTCCGCCACCACCACCGGCCCGATCCGGCGCAGCAACGACGGTGCGTCGTAGAGGATGTCGCCCATGCCGTTCATCGGGTAGCCGAGCAGCCCGATCCGAGTGCGCTTGAGGGCGCTCACCGCCTGGGCAGCGCGCGCCCAGTTCTCGAACGCCCGCTCGAACTCCGGCGAGCGCCAGTCGCCGGTGATCACCGAGAACGGCTCGCCGATCCGCACCAGCGCATTGGCCTGGTCCTGCGCCCCATGGATCCCCTGGTTGTAGGTGAGGTCCGCCATGTCCCACTCGGCGGTGACTGAACGCTCGGGTTGGATGTTGGCCAACAGCAGAGGGACCGGCGTCTGCATGAGCGCGCGCACGGTCCGCATCGCCGGGCCGTAGGTGAGCATCACGATCGTGATCCCGTCGACGTCCCCGGCCACGAGCTCCCGCACGATCGCCTCGACGTCCTCCCGGTTGCGCGCCGGCCGCGTGAAGTGGACGTCGGCCACGCCGTCGAGCCGCTGCGCCACCGATTCTGCGTAGCGCCCCTGGTGCTCGGTGATGCCCGGGATCATGTCGTCATAGAGCTCCTGCATGATCCCCAGCAGGCCGACGCGAGGTTGCCGGCTCATCCTCCTCTCCTTTCCACACGGATTCGCTTCAGCTCGTGCAGCAGCCGGACCTCGGATCGCCCGAGGTAGTCGTACAGCGTCCGGTAGATCTCGTACACGCGGTCGTAGGTCCTCTTCGCCTCGAGGTCCGGCTCATAGGTGCGCACGCGCTCCGGGCGGGTAGCCGTGATCGCGCTGGCGATGTCGTCGTAGACCCCGGCGGCCACCGCTCCGAACAGCGCCGCGCCGCGAGCCGGGATCTCCTGCACCTCGGGGACATGCACGCGGCGTCCACTGGTATCGGCGAGGAGCTGCATCATCAACGGGCTGCGTTCGGCGATGCCGCCGCAGGCCACGATCTCCGACAGGACGAGGCCGTGCTCCTCGAAGTTGTCCATGATCCGGCGGCTCCCGAACGCGATCGACTCGAGCAGCGCGCGGTAGATCTGCTCGCGCGTGCTCTGCAGGGTGAGGCCGAGGATCGCGCCGGTCACGTCGGCGTCGCCGAGGATGGTGCGGTTTCCGTTCCACCAGTCGAACGCCACGAGCCCCGTCTCGCCGGGTTGCAACGCGGCGGCGCCTTTCTCGAGCTCGCCGTAGCTGCCCGGATCCTGCGCGACCTGCTCGACGAACCACGCCAGCATGTCGCCGACCGCGGCCTGGCCGGCCTCGTAGCCGTACTGGCCGGGCAGGATCCCGTCCTTGACCACGCCGGTGATCCCGGGCAGGCGGGTCTCCTCCGGGTGTACGATCATGTCGCAGATCGAGGTGCCGATCACGATCACGAACGTGCCCGGATCCTCGACGCCGACCCCCGGCACCGAGACCCATGCGTCGACATTTCCGACCGCCACCGCCGTCGTCTCAGGCAGCCCGGTCTTCTTGGCCACCTCCGCTCTGAGCGGGCCGGCCTTGCTGCCCAGCGGCACGAAGCGCTCGCCGAGCTTCTCGCCGGGCTGATCGAAGCCCGGGTAGGCGGCCTCGAAGTACTCGGTCGACGGCAGACCGTCCTCGGGCGACCACATCGCCTTGAAGCCGGCGGTGGCGGTCTGGCGGCACTCGGTGCCGGTGAGCCACCAGACGACCCAGTCCGTCGCCTCGATGAACGCGGCGCACGCGTCATAGACCTCGCGGTCTTCGAGCCACACCTCGATCAGCTTCGGGAAGTACCACTCCGAGGAGATCCGGCCGCCGTAGCGGCTCAGGAACCCCTCCTCGCGCTCGAGCGCCACCTCGGTCAGCCGGTCGGCCACAGGCTGGGCCGCGTGGTGCTTCCACAGCTTGGGCCAAGCATGACGGCGATCGCGCCACTCCTCGAGCGTGCACAGCGGCACACCCTCGCTCGTCACCGGCAGCACGGTGCACGAGGTGAAGTCGATCCCGAGCCCGACCACCGCCTCCGCCGGAACCCCCGCCTCCTCGAGCACCTGGGGGACGGCGCGTTCGATCACCGTCACCCAATCGTCAGGATCCTGCAGCGCCCAGTCGCCGGGCAGCTCCTCGCCGCTGGAGGGCAGCGTGCGGTCGATCACCGCGCTCGGATAGCGCACGGCACTCGAGGCCAGTACGTCGCCGCTCCGGCAGTCGAGCAGCACGGCGCGGCCGGATTCGGTTCCGAAGTCAAGCCCGACCGCATAGGACGGGTCGCTCACGGGCACCGCCTCCGCGACGATCTGCTCACCGCCACACGCCGCCCTCGGCGGCCGCTCATGCGCCGTTTTGTTCGGCCTTTGCCACGCCCGCCTCCTCGGCCATCGCGGCCTGCCGCGCGCGGCGATACTCCTCGACCACGATCTCGTTCAGCTCCTCGACGCTCGTCTCGGCCGTGGGCCGGTCGAAGGCGATTACGCCGTCCTGGATCAGGCTGACCCGGTCGCAGGCCTGGAAGACGTGGATGTAGTTGTGGAGGATCATGATGATCGAAACGCGGCCCTCAGCCTTCAGGCGCGCGATCAGGTCGAGGATCAGCGCTCCCTCCTTGGCCCCCATCGCGGCCAGCGGCTCGTCGAGCAGGATCACGTCGGCGTCGCCGGAGATGGTGCGCGCCACCGCGATCGCCTGGCGCTGGCCGCCGGACAGCCGCGCCACGGGCACATCGATCCGCGGGATGTTGATCCCGGTCGCCTCAAGCGCCTTGCGCGTCTCACGCCTCATGATGTGGTTGGACAGAAACGGGATCGGCTTGCGGACCTTCTCCCGGAACAGGAACATGTTCTGGTAGACGGTGAGCTGGTCGACCAGGGCGAGATCCTGGTAGACCGTGTCGATGCCGTGCTGGCGCGCGTCGAGCACGCTCTTGGGGGCGTACGGCCCACCCTTCAGCCACATGGTGCCGCCGTCGGGCCTGTGGAAGCCGCACAGAATCTTGATCAGCGTCGACTTGCCGGCGCCGTTGTCTCCGAGCAGGCCGAGCACCTCTCCTTTGCGCAGGTGCAGGTTGATGTCGCGCACTGCGGTGATCGGTCCGAAGCTCTTATGCACGTGCTCGACACGCAGCACGTCGTCGTCGGCCGTCTGCGGGCCGACGACTCGCTCCTGGGGAACCTGGACGTCAGCCACGGCCCGACCCCACCCGCACCCGGGACACGTACGTGTTGAACGCCATCGCGATCAGAATCGCGATCCCGAGCCAGAAGTAGAAATAGTTCGCGCTCACGCCCTTGATGTTCAGGCCGTCCTGAAGGATGCCCAGGAAGATCGCGCCGATGAACGCGCCGATGACCGTGCCGGATCCGCCCTGCAACAGCGTGCCGCCGATCACCGCGGCCGAGATGGCCTGGAACAGGATCACGTTCGCGCCCGACGGATCCGGGGTGGTGGTGGCGGCGCGCACGGCCTCGATGATCCCGACGAACCCGGCCAGGCCTGCGCACATGACGAAGTTGCGCGTCAGCACGAGCTTGGTTCTGACGCCGGCCTCGGCCGCACCGAGGCGGTTTCCGCCCACCGCCACCGTGTAGATGCCCCACCGGGTGAACGACAGCACGATCTGGAGGACTAGCGCGATCCCGATGGCCCAGAACAGCTCCGAGTAGGTACCGCCCCCAAAGATCTGGGCGAACGTCCCCACCTTGACGACCGACGTCCCGGGCGTGGTCACCTGCGTCGCGTGCGAGATGATCAGGGTCAGGCCGCTTAAAGTGAATAACGTGCCCAGTGTGGTCACGAACGACGAGATCCCGACGACCGACACCACCAGTCCGTTGAACATCCCGACCAACATCGCCACGATCAGCGCGCCAATCATCGCGGGGACGAGCGGCAGACCGACGTTCGCGTTCAGCTTGTAGAAGATGAACGGGGTGAACAGGTAGACCGCCCCGACCGACAGGTCGATCTCGGCGTTGATCATCACGAACACCTCGCCGGCCGCCATGATCGCGAACGGGGCGAAGTACGGAAGCAGCGCTTTGAGGCTGCTCGTGGTCAGGAACTTGTTGGTGCTGAGCGCGAAGTACAGGAACGCGATCAGCGTCACCACGATGATGCTGCCCTCGCGCAGGGTCAGGAACCGCTGCGCCAGGCTCAGCGCCCCGCCCCGGCGGGCCCAGCCCTTGGCTGGACCCTTCGGTTCGGCACTGGCCGGAGGTGTGCCCTCGGAAGCGACAGCCATCCTGACTCCCCAGACCGCCTACGCCTTTTGGACGCCCGCCGCCGAGCTCGTGCCCTCGTACCGGCTCTTGGTGCTGTTGTAGGGGGCCACTGAGGTCTTGTCGAGGAACTTCAGACCGGTATTCACGTCTGCGATGCCGGTCAGGCTCTGTGAAGCCTTGTACATGTACAGCTGCAAGATCGGCAGGAAGCCTTGCAGGTACGGCTGCTGGTCGATCGTGAACTGCAACGCTCCCGAGGCCAGCGTCTGCTGGGTGACCGGGGTGAGGTCGTAGCCGCCGCCCTTGAACTTGCCCGGTCCCTGCTTCTGCAGCACCTGGCCGATGCTCTGGGTGCTGCCGCCGTCGACCGCGAAGAACCCCTTGTAATTCTGATGCGCGGTTATGTAGGACTGGATCGTCGAGAGCTCCTGCGTCAGCGCAGCGCCGGTCGCCACCACATGTGGGGTGATGCTGGAATGGGACTTCAGCGTGTTCTGCGCCCCATCGATGCGTGGCTGGATGTTGAGCGATCCCGGCGTGGCGATGAACAGCGCGATGTCACCGGAGGGGACGAGTTCGGCGATCCGCTTGCCCATCTCCTGCCCGGAGACGAACAGGTCCTGGCCGATGTACGCGAGACGGGCGTTCCCGGCCGCGTCCGCGTTATAGGCGACGACGGGGATGCCCGCTGACAGCGCCTTCTGCACCGGGGGATTGAAGGCGGTCAGGCTGACCAGCGAGATCGCGATGCCGTCGACGCCGGCGCTGACTGCGCTGTTGAACGCGCTCACCATCTGGCCGACCACGCTGTTATCGGATCCGGTCCACTGGTAGCTGCACCCGAGCAGCTTGCAGGCATCGGCCGCGCCATTCTGGGTCGGCGTGAAGAACGGGTTCGTGGTGACGTGGTTGACGAAGGTGAACTTGTAGCCCCCGCTGACTCCGAAGATGGCCGATGCGCTGCTCCCGCCGCCGGTTGCCGCCTTACTGGTCCCCGTGCCGGTGGCCGAGGTCGAGCTCGAGCTCGAGCCGCACGCCTCGAGAATCGCCGCCGCCACGCCCGCGGCGGCACCGGTGAGAGCCGTTCGGCGCGTCATCTGCCGCCACTTCTTGGGCGGCGTCTCCTCCTCCTTGCGCTCGTCCCACTCGAGCCGCTCCACTGCGTCGCCCATCAGGTCTTCTGGTGACACGTACTTCTCCTCCTCTGTTCCGCGTCGGTCGGCGCCACCCTACAGCAGATGAGTCGCCCGAGTGTGTGGTTACAGCGCAGGTCGCCGAACTCCTGCACGTGCACACCGTTCGCCGTCGCGTCCCACGCACGTAACCAGCGGTATGCCCCGATCCAGGGTCGGCTCGACCACGCTGGATTGCTCTCCTCTCGCCTGTGATGCGGGCGGGCATGTTAGCGATCACACGAGTCGGGTGTCAATGCCGGCCCACTACGCAAAAGCCACCCCTAACATCGGCCGACGCGGATAAGCGATTCTGCGGCGCCACCCGCTTCTCCGGCGCCCGGCTCCCCCGGCGCGGAGGTGCCTCTCAAGCGCCCGCCTCCTCCAGCGCCCGCCCGGCTCATGCGGCGCCGCCGCGGTCCTCAGCCACGGCGCGACCGGCGACTCCGCGGCGCCGGCGCCGTGCTGGCCCGCACGATCAGTTCCGGCGGGACCAGCGAACCCCCGGAGGCGCGGCCCCCGGTCTCGATCGTGCGCAGGAGCAGCGTGAGGCTCCGCCGGCCCATCTCGATGAAGTCTTGGCGCACCGTGGTAAGCGGCGGTTGGAAGTAGGCGGCCTCGGGGATGTCGTCGAAGCCCACGACGCTGAGCTCGCCGGGGATGTCGCGCCCTGCCTCGTGCATGGCCCGGAGCAGCCCGAGCGCCATCTGGTCGTTGGCGACGAACACGGCGCTGACCTCAGGTTTGCCGCTCAGCGCCTGGCCCAGCTCGTACCCGGCCCGCGGACTCCAGTCGCCGGCGAGCGGCTCCGGCACCTCGACGCGAGCCGCCTCGAGCGTGGCGCGCCAGCCATCCCGGCGCTGGCGGGACTCGATGAAGTCCGACGGTCCGGCCACGTGCCACACGGTCTCGTGGCCCAGCTCGAGCAGATGGCGGGTGGCGCCGGCCGCCCCAGCCGCCTGGTCGACCGCCACCACCGGCATCGCCCGGTCTGGTCCCGCCTCGGCGGCGATCAGCGGCACGTCGGTGGGAGCATGCAGCAGGGCCTCGCTGGCCTCCGTGTGCGGGGCGATGACCAGGATCCCCTCCACGCCCTGCCGGCGCAACCGCTCGACCGCATCCGCCACCGATGAGCGGTTGAGCGCCTCCAGGCTGGCCACGATGATGAAGTAACCCGCCTCGTGGGCGGCGCGTTCAATTCCGAACAGCGTCGAGGCCGGTCCATAGAGCGTCGTGTCGAAGCTGACCACGCCAAGCGTCTTCGACCGTCCGGTGACCAGCGCGCGAGCGACCGGGTTGGGGCGGTAGCCGAGCTTCTGCATCGCGGCCAGCACCCGCTCGCGCGTCTCGGCCCGCACGTGCGGGCTGCCGTTGATCACACGCGAGACCGTCTGGTGCGAGACGCCGGCGAGGCGACCCACGTCGGACATCACCGGGGCGCGTGGTCGCCGGCGGACGATGCCGTCCGCGGCCCGTGCCGGATCCCCAGTGATGCCATCCGCGGCCGGTGCCAGATCCCCGGTGATGTCGTCCACGGCCGGTGCCGGATCCTCGGTGATGTCGTCCACGGCCGGTGCAAGATCCCCGGTGATGCCGTCCGCTGCTGGTGCCGGATCCCCGGTGGGCTCGGCCGCGACTATTTCCTCCCCGGATTCCATTTGCCTCAGCTCGCCGCTCGGCGCTCGGCCGCGGCGCTGCCCCCCAGAAACTCCTTGCTAATCGCGGCATGTTAGCGCTAACGGCCGGTTCCTGGAAATATGATCGTCCTCGGCACACGGCGTCCCTCGGCCCGCAGGAGCACCATGTGCCGGAACCTTGGCGCCCCCTCGGGAGCGCAGCGTATCCCTCGACCTCGAAGGAGCGGTGATGAAGACCAGCCTGGGCATCTGGGCGTTCGGCCCGATGGTGACGCGTTTCGTTCCCGTTGGTTACCAGCCCGCGCACAGCTACGAGTCGGAGCCCGTGGCCGAGAAGGTGCACCGCGCGGTCGAGGGGCTCGGCCAGCTGATCGACGGTTACGAGTTCCACTACCCGAACGAGCTCTCGCCCGAGAATCTGGACGATGTCCGAGCGGCGCTCGGGCCCGACCATGACGTGTACTGCATCGCCGGCGGTCTTCACCTGGACCCGCGCTTCGGCCGCGGCGGGCTCGTCAACCCGGATCCGGGCCTGCGTGCCGAGGCGCGGCAGATCGTCCGCGAGGCCGCCGCCTTCGCCGGCTCGCTCGGCGCCCACCTGATCATCTGGCCGGGCGGCGAGGGCTACAACTACCCGTTCCAGTCGTCCTACGTCGATGCCTGGGGGTGGCTGATCGAGGGGATGGCCGACGCCGCGGGAGTCTGTCGCGAGCACGGCGTCAAGCTCTTCCTGGAGCACAAGAACTCCGAGCCGGCGATGAAGATCCTGATGCGCAACATCGGGATGTGCCTGTTCGTCGTGGGCAAGCTCCGCGCCCAAGGGCTCGACAACGTCCAGCTGAACATGGACTGGCAGCACCTGATCATGAACGGCGAGCACCTCCCGGAGTACGCCGCGCTGCTGGCTTCCGAGGGTCTGCTCGGTCACCAGCACGGCAACTCGGGGTGGGGCACCTTCGACGACGACAACATGCTCGGCGCCACCGCGTTCATGGAGACGCTCGAGCTCGCGCTGGAGTTCCGCCGCTGGGGATACGGGTCCTCCGGCGAGCGGCTGGGCTTCGATCTGTATCCGTACACGGAGGATCAGGTCGGCGCGGTCCGGCGCTCGGTCCTGAACTGGCAGTTCATCGACTCGGTCGCGGCGCGCATCGACGACGCCGCGCTGCGCGAGGCCCAGCAAGCCAAGGACGCGGTGCGCGCCTACGAGATCGTCTACGCCGCGCTCGGCGCGTGAAGGGCGCGCCGATTCGCCACGATCGTATGCAGCCGCCGCGCCTCCCTGAGCGGGCGCTCATCGATCCGCTCCCAGGTTATCGTGAGGGTGACACGGCGGTCGGCCAGTGCGTCGGCGTCGCGATCGCGATCGGCCTCGAAAGGGATCTTGCCCTTGTGGAAGTCCCAGCTGTCGAGCTCGACGATCACGCGCTCGGCCGCAAACAGCGCGTCGACGATGTATCCGAACAGGGGCACGACCATCACCGGCGCCGGCAGTCCACGCGCCTCGCAGAACGCGATGTCCTCCCTCTGCTTCGCGGCAACCTTCGCGATCGCCCGATCAACCGCCTCTTGGGAAGAAACCCCGACATGGTCGTAGTTTCTTCCGCCCTCCTCCCCCACCCCCCCTTGGTGCGGAAACTTCACAGGTGAGCGCCCTCTTCGGCATCGACGTCGGAACCAGCGCCACCAAGGGGGTTGCCATCGAACCCGACGGGACGGTTCTCGCCCGCGAGGAGGCCGAGTACCCGCTGTCCACCCCGCACGCCGGCTGGTCCGAGCAGAACCCCGAGGACTGGTGGCGCGCCACCGAAACCGTCCTCGCCCGGCTGACCGAAACCGCCGGCGAACCCGCCGGCATCGGCCTGAGCGGGCAGATGCATGGCCTGGTGGCGCTCGACTCGGCCGACCGCGTCCTCAGGCCGGCCATCCTCTGGAACGACCAGCGCACCCAGGCCGAGTGCGATGAGATCGAGCGGACCATCGGGCGCGACCGCCTCATCGAGCTCACGGGCAACCGCGCGCTGACCGGCTTCACCGCACCCAAGGTGCTGTGGCTGCGCAACCACGAGCCCGACACATACAAACGAATCGCCAAGATCGCGCTCCCCAAGGACTACGTGCGCCTCCGCCTGACCGGCGAGCACGCCACCGACGTCTCGGACGCCTCCGGCACCCTCCTGCTCGACGTCGCTGAGCGACGCTGGAGCGACGACGTGCTGAGCGCCCTGGACATCGACCCGCGCTGGCTCCCGCCCGGCCTCGAGAGTCCGGCGGCAACCGGGACCACCAAGGACGGGACACCCGTGGCGGCCGGCGCCGGCGATCAGGCCGCCGGTGCGCTCGGCGTCGGAGTCGACCGGCCCGGGCCGCTCTCCATCGCCCTCGGCACCTCGGGCGTGGTCTTCGCGGCTTTGGACAGATTCGCCGCCGATCCGCAGGCGCGCGTCCACGCCTTCTGCCACGCCGTGCCAGATGCGTGGCACGCGATGGGCGTGATGCTCTCCGCCGCCGGCTCGCTCGCCTGGCTGCGCAACGCAACGGCGCCGAACACGCCGTTCGACACCCTCCTCAGAGAAGCGGAGGCCTGGCCGCCCGGCACCGAGAACCTCATCTTCCTCCCCTACCTGGCCGGCGAGCGCACGCCCCACGCCGACCCCGACGCCCGCGGCGCATTCGCCGGCCTGAGCATCCGCCACGATCGCGGCGCGCTCGTCCGCGCGGTGCTGGAGGGGGTGGCCTTCGCCCTCAGGGACTCCCTTGACCTGATCGCGCAGCTCGGTGCCGAACCGCCGAATCGCGGCCGCATCTCGGGTGGCGGCGCCCGTAGCGATCTGTGGACGCGGATCGTCGCCGCAGTCCTGGAGCTGCCGCTCGAGCGCGTCGCGGTCGACGAGGGCGCCGCGCTCGGCGCTGCGATCCTCGGCGGAGTCGCCGGTGGCGTCTGGCCCGACGTGCACGCGGGGGTACAGGCGACGGTCCGGCCGCGCGACCCGGTCGAGCCCAACCCCGACTGGATCGAGCCCTACAGAGACCAGCGCCGGCGCTTCAAGGCGCTCTATCCGGCCCTCAAAGGCGTCCTCACCTGAGCGGGCCGATCGCCGCCTCGACGGCCCGGAGCAGGGCGCCCGAGGAAACCAGCGCCTCCACCTCGGCCAGCTCGGGCGCGAGGTAGCGATCGGAACCCGGCCCCGCCACCCGTGAGCGCACCGCGTCCAGCGCCGCCCCCGTGCCGGGCGCCGGCGCCAGCGGGGCGCGCAGGTCGAGCCCGCGCGCTGCGCAGCAAAGCTCCACCGCCACGATCCGCGTCAGGTTCGCCACTACCAGGCGCAGCTTGCGCGCGGCGCCCCATCCCATCGAGACGTGGTCCTCCTGCATCGCGCTGGTCGGCAGCGAGTCCACGCTCGCCGGCGCGGCCAGGCGACGGTTCTCGGCCACCATCGCCGCCTGGGCGTACTGCGCCAACATCATCCCCGAGTCCACACCAGGACTCGCGGCCAAAAAGGGCGGTAGCCCGTGCGACCGCCCCGCGTCGAGCAGCCGGTCGGTTCGCCGCTCGGCGATCGCACCCACCTCAGCCGCGGCGATGGCCAGGTAGTCGCAGGCCAGGCCGACCGGCGCGCCATGGAAGTTGCCGCACGACTCGACCCGGCCGTCGGGCAGCACCATCGGGTTGTCGATCGCCGACCGCAATTCCACCGAGGTCACCCCGCGCGCGAAGGCCAGCGCGTCCCGTGCCGCGCCGATCACCTGCGGCGCGCAGCGCAGCGAGTAGGCGTCCTGGACCCGGGGATCGTTGAAGCGGTGGCTCGCGACCACCGGTGATCCGGCCAGCACGGTCCGCAGGTTCGACGCGCTGTCCACTTGCCCGGGCTGGGGACGCAGCGCGATCAGGTCCTCGGCGAACGCCCGATCGGTCCCGAGCAGCGCCTCCACCGACATCGCCGCCGCGACG
The DNA here is from genome assembly GCA_019239375.1 of Solirubrobacterales bacterium. Lineage (GTDB taxonomy): Bacteria > Actinomycetota > Thermoleophilia > Solirubrobacterales > Solirubrobacteraceae > Palsa-465. The sequence continues at coordinate 11,462 of JAFAZZ010000541.1, forward strand.
TCGGCCACGCGCAGCAGCCGCTCGAGGTCCCAGACGGCCAGCACCAGCATGCCGAGCATTCCGTCGGTGCCGTTGATCAGCGCCAGCCCCTCCTTGGCCGTCAGCTCGAGCGGCTCCATCCCGGCCGCGGCCAACGCGTCGGCCGCCGGCGCCACACCCCCATCGGCCACAACCGATCCTTCCCCGGTCAAGACCAGCGCGCAATGAGCCAGGGGCGCCAGGTCGCCGCTCGCTCCCAGCGACCCGTGCTCGGGAACCAACGGAGTCACGCCTGCCCTGAGCAGCTCGAGCATCCGCTCGGCCACCACCGGCCGCGCCCCGGAGCGCCCCATGGCCAACGAACGCGCCCGCAGGACCATCATCGCCCGTACCACCTCCCGCTCGACCGCAGGCCCCATCCCCGCGGCGTGCGATCTGATCAGCGAGCGCTGCAGCTGGACGCGGGCCTCGGCTCGTATCCGCACGAGGGCCAGCGACCCGAAGCCGGTCGAGATCCCGTACGCCGGCTCGTCGACCGCGGCCCAGGCGGCCACGACCGCGGCGCTGCGCTCCATCTCCTCGCGCGCTCGGGCGCCCAGGACCACTGGCGCGTCGTCCCGTGCCACCGCCACCACATCCGCGGCGCCGATGCCTTCGCACCCGAGCTCCACCGGCGCGCTCACTCCGCCCCCACCCGCGCCCCAGCCCCCGGCCTCACCTCGACCGAACCATCCGGCGGCACAGCGCCCGGCGGAAACAGCGCGAGCACGCTGCCGCCGAACCCGCCGCCCATGATGCGCGCGCCGACCGCACCGGCCTGCTTGCAGCGCGCGACGGCATCTTCAACCGCGGGCGTCGAGATCTCGTAGCAGTCGCGCAGGCTCGCGTGCGATGCGTCGAGCAAGCGCCCGAGCTCATCGATGTCGCGCTGCTCGAGGGCAGCGACCGCAGCGCGCACCCGCTGGTTCTCCGTGATCACATGCCGCGCGCGCCGCGAGAGCGGCTCATCGAGACACTCGGCCATCCCGAGCGTCGCGTCCCGCAAACTGTCGACGCCTAATCGCGAGGCCGCCTCGGCGCACTCCGCGCGGCGCTGGTTATAACCCGATCCCGCGTGCGTGTGCTGTTCGCCCGAGTCGAGCGTCACCAGCCCGTAGTCCCGCAACTCGAGCGCCACCGGCTGAACGTCGAGGGTCTGGAAGTCGATCAGGAGCGCGCGGTCGGTCGAGCCGCACAGCGACGCGATCTGGTCGAGCAGGCCGGTCTGCGCGCCTACCCAATCGTTCTCGATCCGCGAGCACAGCTTGGCCAGTTCAAGTCGATCCGGTTCGGCGGCGTCCGACACCGACAGCAGTGCCAGGACCAGCGCCACCTCGAGCGCCGCCGAGGATGAGAGCCCGGATCCCTGCGGCACTGTTCCAGCGATTGCGAGCTCCGCCCCCGACAGGCTCACGCCAAGACGCTCTAGCTCGCCCGCCGCGCCGCGCACGAAGGCTCGCCAGCCGTCCGCGCCCTCGACTCCGCCGAGGTCGAAGCTGTCGTGCTCGCCGAGATCCTTCGCCACCGCCTCGATCCGCCGGTCCTCGCGCGCGCTCGCGCGCACCGTCACGCCGTCGCTGATGGCGAACGGCAGCGCCAGCCCCTCGTTGTAATCGGTGTGCTCCCCGATCAGGTTGACGCGACCGGGCCCGAATGCGCTGACGTGGCTTCTCATGCTTTCACTAGTGTGCCGGGGAGATGTCCGCCGTGAAGTGGGGAATCATGTCGACCGCGCGCATCAACCGCCTGTTCCTGGCCGGGGCGCGCGAAGCTGACGGGGTCGAGCTCACGGCGGTGGCCAGCCGGGACCGCGCCCGGGCCGAGGAGTACGCCCGCGAAAGCGGCATCCGGCGCGCCCACGGCAGCTACGAGGACTTGCTCGCCGACCCGGAGGTTGATGCCGTCTACATCCCGCTTCCCAACTCGCTCCACGTCGAATGGAGCATCCGCGCGCTGCAGAGCGGCAAGCACGTCCTGTGCGAGAAGCCGCTCAGTCGCCGCCCCGAGGAAGTCGCGCGCGCCTTCGACGTGGCCGAGCAAAGCGGTCGGCTGCTGATGGAGGCCTTCATGTACCGTCACCACCCCCAGACCCGCCGCCTCACCGAACTGCTCGATGCCGGGGCGGTGGGCCGGGTCCGGGTGATCCGCGCCGCCTTTGGGTTCGCTGCCGACGACCCGGCGAATGTCCGCCTCCAAACCGCGCTCGACGGCGGCGGGCTGATGGACGTGGGCTGCTATTGCGTCAGCGCCGCCCGGTTGATCGCGGGCGAGCCCGAGCGCGTCAGTGCCGAGCAGGCGCTCGGCGGCGACGGCGTCGACGTGGTGTTCGCCGGCACCATGCGCCACCCCGGCGACGTGCTCACCCACTTCGACTGCGGCCTGGCCCTCGACAGCCGCGATCTCCTGGAGGTCACCGGCGACGCCGGTTCGCTCCTGCTCGAGGACCCATGGCATTGCCGCAACCCGCTCATCCAGCTGCGGCGCGACGTCGAGACGGAACTGATCGAAATCGAGCGGACGAACTCCTACCGGCTCGAGGCGGAGAACTTTTCCGCCGCGATCCGGGGACAGACCAAACCGCTGCTGGGACGAGACGACGCCCTCGCACAGGCGAAAACGATCGAGGCCCTGTACCGCGCGGCCCACACCACCCGATCGGTCAGCCTCACCTGACCCGGGCATAGACCGCGAAGAAGTCCCTGTCGTCCGGCGTCAGGTAGCGGGTGGCATCCCGGGTCATGTCGGGCAGGAGCTTCTGTGGTGCCGCCGCGCTCCACCCGCCGTAGAAGTTGAACGTGACCCACTCGGCGTTGATGTCGAGCTCCATTGCGCGCACCGCGCCGGCACGCTGGAGGATGCGCGCGATGCTCGACGCCGTCTGGAGATCGGCCGCCGCATACAGCAGATTTCCCCGGGCATCGACGCCGACCGCGGAGCGCCACACCCGCACGGCGTTGCCGAGCGTCGCGCCCCACTCCGGCCCGTCGGTCAGGTTCGTCGCAAGCCGCCCGCCGGACACGATCAAGGGCAGGTTCTGGCGCGCGAGCACGACATCCCCGCCGGGCGCCGGCCCACCTGTCCACAGCTGGACGTCGACCCGGCCGTCGCGGTACGCGATCAGCGTGGCCTGGCCGTCGCGCAGCGGTGCGTAGATCCTCGAGCCGACCACGAACCCGCCGCCGGAATCCTCGAGCTTGAACCCAGAGTTGAACGTGGCCAGCAGGCGGGGCTGCAGCGACGTCGGCACCTCGGCCGCCTGGCCGCCGCCTCCAGGTGGCTCGTACCGCCCGGGGTACAGGGCGAGCGAGGCCCGCGAGGTGTCGACCCAGGCCACTCCCGCCACCAACTGGGGATAGCTTGCGTCTGGGCGAAACGTCGTAACCAGCACCGGGGGCGCGCCCGCCACCAGCGGCCCGGTTCCGCGCCAGGCGCCCTCGCCCGGCAGCGCCGGCTCGATCACGGGCGGGATCGGCGGCGGGGCATAGCCGCGCGCCGATGACGATCCCGCAGTCCCAACCTTCGGCAGGGCCCGCAGCGCCGCGCCCCCCGTAGACGGGGCATTCAGCGAGTAGTAGATCGCCTCCACGTCGGAGACCAGCCCAGCGGCGCCGTTGTCACGCAGCCATTCGACCACCCGCACGCCGGGGCCCACGTTCGAGGGCCGGAGCATCGCCTCGGCAAACGATGCGAACACATCCGCGACCAGAAGTAGCGTTACGAGTGCAGCGATCCGGCGGACACGGAAGCGGATGGGGCTGGTGGCGCGCCGGCGCGGGTCTGGCGGGCGGTGGCGTGGGTCGGGCGGGCGGGGGCGCGGCTCGGGCGGCCGGGGGCGCGGGTTGGGCGAGCCGTGGCGCGGGTCGGGAGAGCGGGGGTCGGGCCGCTCCGGCGAGCGGTGGCGCGGGTCGCGCGCGCGGTGGCGCGGGTCGGGCGAGCCAGGCTCGGGCCGCTCCGGCGAGCGGTGGCGCGGGGCAGCCTGCGGGGCCGCGAGCGCGCGCTCGTACGCGAGGATCCGCTCCTCGTAGCTCCGGATTGCCGTGCCGCGCCGCACGACTCCCGGTTCGCCCGCGCCACCGCGCCTCCTGCGCCGCGAGGCGATGAGAATCTTGCGAGCGGCCTATCCTGACGGCATGGCGGCACGCACCTCAGCAGCTCTGGGCGAGATCATCCGCCGGCAGCGCGTGCTGGCCGAGCTGTCCATGCGCCAGTTCGCCGACCTGGCCGGCATTTCGAATCCGTACCTGTCGCAGATCGAGCGCGGCCTGCGGGCGCCCTCGCAACAGGTGCTCGACGCGATCGCCGGCGCGCTCAGCGTCACCTCCGATGCCCTGTACGAGCAGGCGGGTATGACCCCGCCGGGTACCGAGCCCGAGGACAACGCGGTGCTCGACGCGATCAACGCCGACCCGCGGCTGTCCTCGCGTCAGCGCAAGGCGCTGGCTGAGATCTATGAATCGTTCGTTGCCTCGTCCCCCTCCGGCAAACGTTCTCAGTGAGCGCGCAGCAAGACAAAGCCGCGCTGGTCACCGGCGCCGCGAGCGGAATCGGCCGCGCTGTGGCCGAGCGCCTGCAGGCGGACGGAATGGACGTGCTGGCGGTCGATCTGAAGCCCGATCCCGATGGTCCGGGCACGCCGTTCGAGACCGATCTCACCGACGCGCGCGCCAATGAGGCCGCGGTCGACGAGGCCATGAACCGGTTCGGCCGACTCGACGTGATCATCGCCAATGCCGGCATCCAGCACGTGTCCCCCATCGAGGAGTTTCCGGTCGAGAAGTGGAACACGATCGTCGCGCTGCTCCTGACCAGCCCGTTCCTACTCGCGAGGTACTCCTGGCCCGCGCTCAAGAGTTCCGGCGCCGGGCGCTTCATCGCGATCGCCTCCGTGCACGGACTGGTTGCCTCACCTTTCAAGGCCGCGTACATTTCGGCCAAGCACGGCGTGGTCGGCCTGTGCAAGACACTGGCCCTCGAGGGCGCCGCTCACGGAATCACCGCGAACGCGATCTGTCCAGCCTACGTCCGCACACCGCTGGTCGAAAAGCAGATCGGCGACCAAGCCCGCGCCCATGGCCTGCCCGAGGACGAAGTCCTCGAGAAGGTCATCCTCGAGCCACACGCGGTCAAGGAGCTGATCGAGCCCTCTGAGGTGGCGGGGGTGGTCGCCTTCCTGGCCGGCCCGGACGGCAAGATGTTCACCGGCGCCCCGGTCACGCTCGACCAGGGCTGGACCGCCCGCTAGCCCCGCCCCCGCCGGCCCCGACCGCCCCGATCAGCCCGCTGCCCCGCCCCCGCCGGCCCCAACCTGCCCGATCAGCCCGCTAGCCGCGCCCCCGCCGGCCCCGACCGCACTAATCAGCCCGCCTGCGCCACCCCCTGGCGCAGCGGACGCAGCGCGGCCTCCCAGCGCAACAGCGACTCGAGCATCGTGTCCGCCGCCTGCTCCATGACCTCGTTGGCCTGGACCACCCCGTCCTCCGCGACGAACTGCTGGTAGAACGGAATGTTGACCTGTTCGATGACGGGCGTCAGCCTCACCGCGGTGACGACCTGCTGGAGCTGTTCGACTGACCGCGTTCCTGCCGCCACCCCGCCGTAGGAGACGAATCCCACCGGCTTGTGGCGCCACTCGTGGTGCAGGAAGTCGATCGCGTTCTTCAAGGACGCCGGATAGCCGTGGTTGTACTCGGGGGTGACGAATACGAACGCGTCGGCGGCGTCGACCTGCTCGCTCCACTCGTGCGTGTGAGGCTGCGTGTACTGGCGCAGGCGCGGATGATTGGGCTCATCGAGCAGCGGCAGCTTCAACTCGATCAGGTCGACCACGTTGATGTCGAAGGCGCCGTGCTCGCTCGCACGCCGGATGAACCACTGCGCAACCGGCCAGCCACCGCGACCGGGTCGGGTGCTGGCGATGATGATCATCAAGCGGGGCACTCGCGGCAGAGTACCCGGGCGCCCCGTACTCGAAGCCGACGAGCGGCCCCGAATGAACGAACACAGCGCGCCCCCTACCGGAAGCGGACCAGCGCGAGCAGGCCGTGCGCGGCGGCGCTCCCATCTGAGATCGTCACCGCCGCCGCCAGTTGATTGCCGCGCGCGTGGGCGAGCATCGAGCGCCCAGCCGGGGTCAAAGTAAAGATCAGATAGCCGACGCCTCGCGCTCCGAGCAGCTCCGGCCCCGTCGACGCGATCACCGTGGAGCCGACCGAGACGCTCGTGCGCGCGTGGCACGCCGTGGTATTCAGGCATTCGGCCAGGATCCCCCCCACGCCGCCCGCGGAGACGAAATCGGTCAGCCCGACGAGCCGCAAGCCGCTCGACTGCGACGCGGTCCGGGCCGGCCCAGCCCCGCTGGTCGAGAACGGCACCAGTGTGATGTAGCGGCTGAACGTGAGCTTCGAGACGTCCTGGCCGGTCATGTGCACGAGCAGTCGGCTCCCCCGCGCGTGGGCGAGCATCGAGCGGCCGGCGCCGCTCAGCGAGAAGTAGATGAGCCCACCGCCCTGCGCTGGAATCTGCTCCCGGCCGGTGCGGGCGATCACGCTGCGACCGGCGGTGATCGTCACGGCGATGTGGCAGGTCCGGGAGTTGATGCACACCGCTGGCAGCCCGCCCAGACCGGTCGGGGACACGAACGCGCTGCGGCCCGCGATCCCGATGTGAGGCGGCACCGGGGTCGCGGACGATGTCGCGAGCACGTGGCCGCTCGCGTCGAGGGCCTGCACGGCAATGTAGGGCAACCCGGTCGGAGCCGTTAGCGCCGTCTCGAATCCGCTGTTGCGCACGGTCATCAGCGGCGCCAGCGAACCGGAGCTCTGACCGGCCAGCACCTGCCACCACGCGACGGTCGTCGCTCCGTTCCAGCTCGCCCACACCTCGGTGGTGCCGTCGTTGTTCGGCGATGCCGCGATGTTCGGCGGGCCGGTCGGCTGGCCGCTCCAGCCCATGCGGTATGCCCGGTAGCTCGACGTGTTGGACGTGAAGCGTGCGTCGAAGAGCATCTTGCCGGCGGAGTTGAACTCGCTGACGTACGGCTGCTGGCCCCAGCCGACGAACACGTCGCCGCCCGGCAGAACCTGCGCGTTACCCTCGAAGTTGGTGTCCAACGCCGGCGCGTGCTGGTACTGCCTGATCAGGCTCACGGTCTTGTTGGCCGGGTTCACCGACACCTGGATGGCGCGTCCGGCGCGGACTGTCGGCGGCCCGCCCCCGTCGTCGAACATCGTGATCGAACCGTCCGGCTGGACAACCGCATCGTGCTGGAACGCCGTGCCCGCCCCGGCGCCGAGCTTGAAGTTGCTCCGGTTGCTCCCCACCGTCCACATCACGGCGCCGGTCTGGACGTTGATCTTGTAGAGCGCCCAGGTGTTGCGCATCGACACGATCAGGTTGCCGTCCAGGTCGATCGTGATCGAGTTCAGGTGGTAGGGGTCGAACACGAAGCCCGGCGTGTTGGTCTTGAAGAACGACTCGGTGACGGGAACGTGGTCGAGCGCGTGCCACTCGAACAGGACCAGCCCGGTCTTGATGTCGATCTCTTGCACGACCGCGTCCATCAGCGGTTTCTTCAACGTGCCCCAGTGCACCGGCGACACGCCGACCACCCAGGCGTCGCCCTGCGGGGTGATCAGGAACTCGTGCAGGTCCGTGCCCTGAAGACCGTTGCCCGCCTGCACAGTGGCGACCTGCTGATAGGAGGTGTTATAGATGACCCCCTC
>JAFAZZ010000561.1 GCA_019239375.1 Solirubrobacterales bacterium
TGTGGGACACGACCGACAACCAATACCTGCAGCCGGTGCCCGGCGCCGCCACCGCCACCCAGCCGGGCGCCAACGGCACTACCGGTAGTGCCTTGTTCAATGTCGCGTTTCGCTACGGCGAAACCGGGACCTGGCGGGACGCCAACCAGGCGACCGCGCTCACGACCGGCGACCTGAGCCAGTTCTACGCGAACGTCGACTTCGCCAAGCTGCGCGCCCGGGTGACCGACAACATGTATGACCAACCCGACGGAGTGCCGACACATGGCTATGAGGACCGGATCTTCGCCAGCCACTTCGAGGATGCCCAAGGCCGCGGCCCGCAGCCGCCGACGACGTACTGCCACGAGCCGTGCCCGCGCGTGCCCGACTACGCCAGCCAACTGCAGCCGTACGCGCTGTACGTGCCCGACAACCCGGCGCCGCCGAGCGGCTACGGAATGACACTGAACCTGCACTACTGCGGCGGTAATTACAACCAGGGCCCGCCCGATGACCAGGCCCTGGCCGACCGGGCCACCGGTTCGGTGGTCCTCACGCCGGAAGGACGGATACCGTGCGGGTGGTACTGGAGCGAGGGTGGCGCCGACGTCTTCGAGGCGTGGGCCGACGTCGCGCGACACTTCAAGCTGGATCCAACCTACAACGCGATCTCCGGCTGGTCGATGGGCGGCTACGGGACCTACAAGCTCCTCGCCCAGTACCCCGACCTGTTTGCTCGTGCCCTCCCTGACATCGGCTGCGTCAGCGCCGAGACCGGCTGGCCCGGTGAGCCGTTCCCGTCGATCAGCGGCCCTGACGCGGAAATCATCAACCTGGTCCCGTCGTACCGCAACGTGCCCACCCTGTCGGCCAACGCCAACGCCGACACCCTGTGCGTGACCAGCAGCCAGCTCGAGGTGTTCGCCCGCCTCTACTCGCTGGGCTACCGCTACGACTGGCGGGAGTACACCGGGGGGCACGGTCCCTACTACCCGACGGACCAGGAGTCTGCCGATTTTCTCGGCGACGCGAAGGTCAACCCAAACCCGCCACACGTGACCTGGGTGCTCGACGAGGCGATGAACGAACCCACATGGGGCCTCACCTCGCACCACGTGTATTGGCTCAGCGGCATACAACTCCGTGACCCGACGGGACCACAGGGTCCGGAGCTGGGCACGGTGAACGCGTTCTCGCACGGCTTTGGCCTGGCCAACGCGCGGCCTAACCCTCCGCAGACGACCCACGGCACCAGCGGACAGTATGTCTACACCGGACAGGTCCGTACGTGGCAGAACCCCACGGCCAGTCCGCCGGCAGATGAGCTCGACTTGTCGCTGACGAACATCGGTGCCGTGACCGTCAACGTGCAGCGCGCACGACTCAACTGCGGTGTGCGCATCCATCTCAAATCCGACGGCCCGGCGGTGATCCGACTCGCGGGTTGTGGCCGCACCGTCTCGATGCCCTAGAGAACCGCACAGCGGTGCTGGGAGCCTCACCTACCTCTCAGCACCGCTTCCGCGGCCACCGCCGGCGCGGGTGTACGCTGATCACGCGGCGCTCGGTCGAGCCAGGGCGCGCGGGTATTCCTGGCTCTAGCCACCCATCGGGACCCAGGCGCTAGGCAGAACCCGCGCCGAGCTGCTCGACGGCGGCGCGCGCAACGTCCTGTTCGTCGATCACCTCGGCACCGCGGTCGACGGCCGCAACCAGTGCGGCGTGGGCGATCCCCAGCGTCGTGCGAAGGTTGCGCGCCGTGCGTGAACGGTTGAGTTCAGCGAGTGCCTCGATCGCCGCCGGGGTGAGGACATTGTCGCGCGGAGCGCCGCCGGCGAGCTGTGCGCGACGCTCGAGGATCCGCTTGAGCTGGCCGCTGACCACCGGCGGGACAGGAACGAGGCGCTCGAGCGCACCGTGCTCGCGCCGCGCTCTATCGAACGATTCCATGCGGAGGTACTCGTCGTGGACGGCGACCACCAACCCGGCCTGCAACTCGGTGAGGGCGCGCAGCACGGGGCCGAAGAACGCACCGACTAACTGGTCTCTCGTGCTCCGGCTGCCCTGGCGGCGGGTAAAGCTGTCCGAGTCGTCGACGACGATGACCGGGTGGCGGTCCGCCACGCGGATCGTCTCGAGTGCACGGTTGACGTTGTCGAGCACTTCGGCCGCGGGTCGCTGGAGGTCGGCACCTCGAAGGATCGAGTTGACCTCGCCGGCGAGCCCACCCGTGGCGACCCAGAACTTGGCCCCAAGCTTCGCCGCCAGCCGTCGCTCGCTGCCGGGGAGCGGTCGTCTGGAGGCCGCCGCGTTGAGGATTGCGTCCCGATCACGTGCGCTGAGCGTGCCGGCGCGCTGCGCGTCACGCACGATGCTTTGGATCAGGTGCGCGGCGAAGCGGCGGACGTCGAGGACGACCTCGTCGTCGTCGAAGGCGACCGAGACCCAGATTGGCGCAGTCGTGGCGTTCGGGTCGTCCAACGTGTAGCGCAGCACGCTCGTCTTCCCGCAGCCGATCGGTCCCCGCAGGCCAAGCCGCTCGGTGCTACGCGCCGCGCGAACGACGCTGCCCTCGGTTCCGGTCCGCCCGCGGTCATCGAACGGGACGTGGTAGGCGGGCATGTCGATGTGCAGCGGGCTGCCGTCGAAAGCATGCGCGTCGAGCAGCTGAGTCAGGATCTGGTGGGTCATAAAGGCGCTCTCAACGCGAAGCGGCGGGAGGGGCGCCCGCGCCGGCCAGGCTCATGCTGCTCGATCGTCTCAAGCAATCCGGCGGATTCGAGCCTGTGCATCAGCTGGCTGGCCCGCTGCCGGCTCGCGCCGATCTGGCGAAGCAGCGTCTGGTCGGATGCGGCAGCCGGCCCGTGCGTAGCGAGGTACTCCACGAGTGCGCCGGCGAGGGGTCCGGCCGCCGCGACAGCCTCGCGGGCGAGTTGATCGGCGGCCACGCTGGACGGGGCAAGTCCGGCCTCGATCTCGCTGGCCGCGCGCAGCAGCCGGCGCGGGTTCCCGCCGCCGGCGGCGATCGCCTCCTCGACCTGGGCCTCGGCAAGGTCCGCGCCGTGAGCATGGAGCAGCTTCGCGGCGGCGCTGGCGCTGAGCGGGCCGAGCTTGAGGGTCTGCGCGAAGAATGCGTCGGCCGGCGGCTCGAGGTAGAGCGGCTCGGCGGCGGCGTCGCCGGCGACGACCCAGCTTGGGCCATCGAGCGCCCAAAGCTCGTTACGCAGGCTCCCGAACAAGCCATGGGCGACGGCCGGTGCGATCCCATCGACCATCAGGCACAGCGGTCGTTCGAGCTCGGCCAGCCGCTCACCGAGGAGGTCGACGAGCTCCATCAGGATTGCCGGCTGGGCCGCCTCGCCGAACGGGCCGTCGGGCTGCGACAGCGCCCGCAGGTCTTCCATCCAACCGCCACGCGGGCTTCCCGAGTTGACCAAGCGCTGCACCCGTGCCACCAGCACCCCCAACAGTTGAGCGGCATCGCGCGCGACTTCGCCCGAAACGAGGACCGCGTCACGCGGCTGGTCCTCCCGCGCGAGCTGCCAGGCGGCGTGGTTGAGTAGCGACGTGCGCCCGCTCCCGTGCTCCCCGAGCAGCAATACCGGCCGCGAGGCAGTGACGGCGCGGACGATCAGGTCGGTTTCGCGCGCGCGATCGACAAACCGGCGCTGGTCGGCGCGGGACTGCGCGAGGGGCTGCATTATCATGTCAGCAATATTAGCAAAACATTTGTGCTAACTACTAGCGCAACGGGTCAGGCCGGCGACGACGGGATCGGCATCGGAGGCGTGCCGAAGTTGGCGCAGAATTGGCACGACTATGTCTTGATCCGTTGCAGGAATCAGAGCGACCCTGCCGGCATGGCGACCCTGGCTCAGAAGATCGAGACCGAGAGGCGCATGCGGGAGCTCTTAGACGAGCACGGCCTGCCTCAACCGGACTTCGTCGAGTACGGCTTCGCGTGCATCAGGCTCTTCTACAACAGCAGCAAGACCGTGGTGGTTATCGATATCGACGCGCCCGAGGGCGCCGAGGCATCGCTCGACACGGGCGACGCGCCGGCGGCCCGCTCGAATGTCCGCGGGACTTGAGGACGGGTCCATTAGTGTGTGACGGAGGATGTCCGCAAGCTCGCTGCTTCCTGCGCCGAACGGGCCGATCGGCGTCCTTCAGCGATTCCATCCAGCCATCCGGGCCTGGTTCGAGCGGCGCTTTCCCGAAGGACCGACGGACGCCCAGCGCGGAGGCTGGCCGGCGATCCTCGACGGGCGCCACACCCTGATCTGCGCGCCCACCGGCTCGGGGAAGACGCTGGCCGGCTTCCTGGCCGCGATCGATGCCCTGTATCGCGCGCACGAGGCGGGGGAGTCAATCGAAGGCATGACGCGCGTCGTGTACCTCAGCCCGCTCAAGGCGCTGGCGGTGGATATTCACGCCAATCTCGAGGAGCCGCTCGCCGAGATCTCCGAGGTGGCGCGGGAACTCGGCTACGAACCGGCGCCGATCGCGGTGGCGGTGCGCACGGGCGACTCGACCTCGAGCGAGCGCCAGACGATGCTGCGCCGGCCCCCGAACCTTCTCGTCACGACCCCGGAGTCCCTGTACCTCTATCTGACCGCGGAGCGCTCCCGCGCCACGCTCAGCACGGTGGACACTGTGATCGTGGACGAGATCCACGCCCTCGCCCGCGACAAGCGAGGGTCCCACCTAACCCTGACCCTGGAGCGGCTGCATGCCGTCACCGATGGCTCGCCGGTCCGGATCGGGTTATCGGCCACGGTGAGGCCGGTAGAGGTCGCGGCGCGCCTGCTCGTCGGCGCCGGCGCGGGCCTTCCCGCGATTGTTGATAGCGGCCACCGGCGCCACCGCGAGATCTCGCTCGAGTTGATCGACGGCGAGCTCGAAGCGGCAATTTCGAGCGATCAGTTCGACGAGATCGTCGGCCGCATCGCGCGCCACGTTGCAAGCCACCGGACCACCCTGGTGTTCGTCAACACGAGGAAGCTCTCGGAGCGGGTAGCCCATCTGCTCGGCGAGCGACTCGGCCAGGAGCTGGTGGCGGCCCATCATGGCTCGTTGTCGCGCGAGCGCCGGCAGCGGGTGGAGGAGCGGCTGCGCGCTGGCGACCTCAAGGCTCTGGTGGCCACCGCGTCGCTCGAGCTCGGCATCGACGTCGGGCCGGTCGAGCTGGTCTGCCAGATCGGCTCGCCCCACAGCATCGCGACCTTCCTGCAGCGGGTGGGGCGAGCGAACCATCAGCGGGCCGGTGTTCCCCGCGGCATCCTGTATCCAACGACGCGCGATGAGCTGGTCGAGTGCGTCGCGCTGCTGAGCGCGGTCAAGCGCGGGCGGCTGGATGCCCTCCAAGCGCCTGAGCAACCGCTCGACATCCTGGCTCAGCAGATCGTCGCCGAGGTTGCCTCCCGGGGCGAGGCGGGCGTTGGCGAACAAGAGCTGATGACACTCTTCACTCGCGCCTGGCCGTACCGCGAGCTGACCCGGGAGGTGTTCGACGAGATCGTCGAGCTCGTGTCGGGCGGGATCGAGACGGGACGGGGCCAGCGCATGGCCTACCTCCATCACGACCGGGTCAACCGGCGACTCAGAGCTCGCCGCGGGGCGCGCCTGGCCAGCCTCACCTCGGGCGGGGCCATCCCGGAGACAGGGGACTACCGGGTGCTCATGGAGCCCGGCGACGTGTTCGTCGGCACGGTCAACGAGGACTTCGCCATCGAGTCGATGCAGGGCGACGTGTTCCTGCTCGGCACCCATCCCTGGCAGGTCGTCAGGGTGACCAACGGGGTCATGCGCGTTCGCGACGGCGCCGGCAAGCACCCCACGGTCCCGTTCTGGCTGGGCGAGGCGCCGGGCCGGACCGACGAGCTCTCCGCAGAGGTGTCTGGGCTGCGCAGCGCCGTCGCCGAAGAACTGGATGCCGGCGGCCGGCCGGCAGCGATCGCATTCGTCGAAAGAGCCTCAGGAGTCGACGTGGTCGCCGCCGCGTTGGTTGTCGACTACCTGGCCGCCGGACGGGCTGCGCTCGGCGGGGTGCTCCCGACCTGCGACGACATCGTGTTCGAGCGGTTCTTCGATGAGACGGGTGGGATGCAGCTGATCGTGCACAGTCCCCTTGGCGCGCGAATCAACCGGGCGCTCGGCCTGGGCCTGCGCAAGAAGTTCTGCCTCACCTTCGATTTC
>JAFAZZ010000030.1 GCA_019239375.1 Solirubrobacterales bacterium
TGCGCGAGGCGCACGATCGCCCGAGCACCGACACATCGACCTCGAACGGATGCGCCTTGCGCAGGCCCCAGATGAAGGCCGACGTGTGATGGGTGAGAAAAGCATGCTCGCCACAGGCCAGCAGCGCCGCCTGCTCGCGCGCCAGCGGCGGCAGCTCGCCGCACCCGACCGAGTACACCCCGCGGAACTCGGGGTGCAGCCGACCCGTGAGAACCCGGTATTCGATCGCGCGCTTACTCACCCCGGAGGCATAAAGTTGCTCTGCGCTGACCATCGTCCGCTGCCTGGCGGCGATTCGCCCGATCCTCGCGTCGCGCCCGTCCTGGCTCACCGGACCAACCCGACACTCGCCACCCCGCACGCGCCGAGCGCGCGGTTGGCCTCCGCGGAAGTGGCCGAACCTGCACTCACCACCGGCCAGGCGCCGAGTGCTGGCTTAGCCACAAACCGCTCGCCATGCGCCGGGCGGTCGCGCCTGCCGAGGGCGCTGGGGCACGAGGCGGGAGCGATGACACGCTGGCGTAGCTTCCATGCCAGTCTGCGCGACGCGCCGCGCCGGCTGCGTCGGCTGGCGGCGACGGAGCGAGCGCGGCAGCGACGCTGTCGTGCTCGACCGCCGGCTGCGCCGGGTCAGCTGGCGGGCGCCCGATGTGGCGGTCGGCGAGATCGCCGCGATGCGCGAGGCGGCGCTCCGGCTGGGTCGTGACCTGGTGGCGGTGGGCGACGTCTTCCGGCTCGGCCGTGTGCCCGAGTGCCCGCCGGGGATCGTCCGGGCACGCCACACCGCAAATGACGTGGCGTGAGCAGCTCCGAGGTGCAGCCCGACGACACGCCGGGGGCCGGACGCGGGCGGCGCTGCAAGCAAATCTGACCCTGTCGTCGTCCCGGTCTCGATACGCGGTCCGGTTGGCGCCGCCGCGGCAGCCGGGCTGGCGATCGCCCTCGCCCTGGGTCTGCAGCGCGGTTATTGGGTGCTGATCACGATCGCCGTCGTGGCCAAGCCGCAGCTGTCAGTGTCGACGACGGGGACGATCCACCACGTCGCCGGACCGTGCTGGGTGCCTTGCTTGGCATCGCGTTGGTCATAATTGTGACCGGCGCGTGGGGCCTTGTGGTTACCCTGTTCGTGCTGGCCGTCATTGCCGTGAGCCTGACCAGGGTCAACTACGGACTCGCTGTCGTGTTCATCACGCCCCTCGTCCTCGTACTGCTCAACGTTTCCCATCCTGGCCAATGGGGCGTCGCCGACACGCGGGTGATCAACACCCTCCTCGGCGCGGCAATCGGTCTCCTGGTCACGACCGCGATCCTGCCCGGTAGCGAGCGTGGTTCGGTAGTCGACCACAGCCAGATCGCGCTCGGCCGCATTGCGGCGTTCCTGCGCGCGATCGCGATCGATTCTGCTCCGGAGCGGCTGGGCGCCCGGCGCGCGGCACGCACCGGCACCGACCACGTGATGGCCGTGATCGACCGGGCGATCAATGAGCCGACCCCGCTCGACCATCCACAGTTGCGCGCCGCCACCCGCATGGCCACAGCGACTGAGGAGATGTGGGAACGAGCAGCCGAACTTGAGCTCGCCGTAGCCCCTGAACGGATGACGACGGGACTGCGCCGCCTCACGAACGCCACCGCCGACCAGCTCGATAAAACGGTCACCCTCCTGAGCTCCGAGCGACCGCGCACGCCCGACTCGCCAGCATCACCATCGATCAAACCGTTCTCACGGCAGAACACCCTGACGTCCGAGCAGCCACGGCTCGCCGAGCTGGGTGAGAGCCTCCAATCGGTGCAGTCCGCCGCTGCAGAACTGCGGCAGAGCACACACCCCGTCCGGCGTCGAGGTATTTGACGTGCGGTGGCTGGTGGTATCCGACTCGCACCTGGGCGCGTGGACCGGAGACGATTTGCTGTCTCACCGGTGGGCGTGCGAGGTCCTGCGTCCGGAATTGGAACGGGCGGACGGGGTCGTCCTGCTGGGCGATTTCCTCGATCTGCTCTTCGCCAAGACCGAGCTCGCGTTCGATCGCGCCGAACCTTTCGTCGACCTGCTCGCGCAGACCTTGGCCGGCAAGCGGCTGGTGTGGTTGGCGGGCAATCACGATCACCACGTACTGGTCCGCCGGCTCGAGTCTCTCGTCGAACTCCGGGTCGCCACCGGAGCGCCTTACGAGCAGCTGGCCGAGCGCTGGCGCGATGGCTTCTATTTTGAGGCGTTCCTGCGCCGCCGCCTGCCGCGCACCGAGGTTGAGTTCGCCTATCCCGATTATCGGATCGGGGACACCCTGCTCAGCCACGGTCACTATCTCGACGGTGAGGTGCGCGGCTCGGTGGCCAACCGGCTACTGCAAGGCGGCATTCGCCGGATCGCCGGCGGGCGCGGCCTGGTGCCATCGATCGAGGACTACGAGGCGGCGCTCGTTCCGCTCACCGAACTACTCTACGTCATGGCGCAGCTGCCGCAAGGCGCCGCCGCGGAGCGGCGGATTCAGGCCGACCTGCGGCGCATAGCTCGGATCACGGCGGCCGTGGCCGCGCCTGAGCGGGAGCTGTACCGCCTCGCCCGCTCGCTCGCCCGCCGCGCGCGTTCGTTGCCCGACACGCGACCCGGTGCCTCCGACGACCCGCTGGCGCGGCCGGTTAGTCCGGGCTCGCCGGTGATGCCGTCGTTGAACGCCTTCGCCCGTGTGTGCCGCAGTCTGGGCTGGGATCGCGAGGCCCGCTGGTTGGTGTTCGCGCACACCCACCAGCCCCTCGATGGCGCCCACGCGAGCATTCCCGGATCCAACCTGCGCTTCTGGAACACGGGTTCCTGGATCTATGAGCCGCCGCGCGGCACGACTCGCGACTACCTTCACTACCTACGGCACAACTGGCCGGGCAGCGTCGTGGTCATCGACACCGAGTCCCGCGACGGGGCCCCGCGGCTGCTCGAGCTACTGGCCGACGACCGCGCGGCTGTGCAGGCTCGGCTTCGCGGAGCGCGTCCGCGTGACGCCTGCCCGCTGCACCGTTACGAGGATGTCCGACGATTCATCGGACGCACCTGACGGCCGCCGGGCGCCCGACCACGACGAATAGCTCGAGCCGCGATGGGTAGATAGAAGAAACCATGGCCGAGGAAAGAGGCTTCTGGTCCGAGCGGCCGCGAAAGGGCGGCGATGATGCGCATTTGCTTCTCACCGAACGGCTCCACGACCTTCGCCATGCGGGGTACGAGGAGCTGCTTCGCCGGGCCGACTCCGACACGGAAGTCGAAGACGTCACCGGCCTCGACGGGAAGCGCTACCAGCGGCGCACCTCGGTAAAGCGGGTGTCGCGCGGCAGCGCGGAAGAGTTGCGAGTTCATGTCTCCGTGGTCCGCCGGGGACGCCTTGCCCGACTGAATCCGCTCGCCGAGCAGGTGCTGCTAGCTACGCCCGACGGGGAGATGGTCGGCGAGTACACCCTCGCCAGCGAGGGCAACGACCCCCGGCGGTACCAGATGCCGAGAGGGACTTCACGAGGGTCCTGACGAGCCGTAGTCCGCCGGGCGCCGATCAGGTCGCGGCGGCGTGGTGAATCCGACCGCAAGGTAGGCCGACGCCGGCGGGAGAACGCGGCCGGTACGGCTCTCGCCGAGGAACCGTCGCGGTCAGTGCGGAAGGTGACGGCGCATCCGGACCGCTGGCCCGAAACGGGTCTCGGCCGGGCCAACGAGGTCAAAGCCGACCCTCTCATAGAAGCCCTGGGCGGGCCCGGTGATCACCTCCAGACATTTGGCTCCGCCATCGGCCGCTCGCGCTGCCGCGTCCTCGACCAGTGCCCGTCCCACCCCACGACCCATGTGTTCGGGTTCGACGAACAGCCCATCAAGGTCGTGCGCCGGGCCGTCGGTTGGAATGACGGCCGAGAAGCCGATCGGCTTCTCATCGGCGTCCACCGCCACGCGGACCCAGCCGTTATCGACGAACGGCTGTGGCAGCTCGATCGCGTCCGGGTGCGCCGCGAGCTGCTCGCGGTAGGCCTCCCAAACGTCAGAGGAGCGCCGTTGCAACGCCTCGAGCGCTGGCGCCTCGGTCGCCCTCGCCTGCCGGATTCGCACCATCGCGAGCACGATACTCAGCCGTCGCAGGCCTTCAGGACCGGCGCCTCGACAAGCGTCGCGTTGATGCTGGCGACGGCGTCGGTGATCGCTGGCCCAGTCGCTCGCGGTGTGTCACGGTCCCCCGCATGCGACCGCGCAATGGATAACGAGGGATACCCCTTCCCAGAACTCCTGGACACGGTCGCTGCCGCCCTGGGTCAGGTAGATGGTCGTGCCGCGGGCAAATGGATCGTACGGCGCGGTGGCGATGACCGCCACACCAGTAGGGCTAAAGAACTGGCCCTTCCCGGTGCTCAAGGGACCCCCGCCCCACTGCTGCAGGAACGTCCCGTCGCTGGCGAACTGCTGGGCGCGGTTGTTGCCCGTGTCGGCCACGAACACGTTGCCAAACCGGTCAACCGCGATCCCCTGCGGGTTGTTGAAGTACCCGGGAAGGGTGCCGCTCGTCCCCCAGGCCAGCCAGCCGCTGCTGGTGAGCTTCTGGATCCTGTTGTTGCCGCTATCGGCGACGTATAGATTGCCGGCGCTGTCCACGGCCACGCCGCAGGGCTTGTTGAATTGGCCGAGGGCGGTGCCCGCGCCGGGACCACCCCACGTCCGCAGGATCGCGCCGGCGCTGCTGAACTTCTGGATGCGGTTGTTCAACACGTCCGCCACGTAGACGGCTCCGGCGCCGTCGACGGCGATTCCGCAGGGCCAATTGAACTGGCCGGGAGCGCTCCCAAACCCACCCCAGCTCCGCAGGTAGGCGCCGGTGGCGCTCATCACGTTGATCCGATCAAGGTTGGGGTCGCTCGCGTAGACGTTCCCCGCGCTATCCAGCGCCACGTCGTGCGGCTGCCACCACCCCATATACGTCGGGGTTGGGACGCTGCTCCACAAGCTCTGCAGGAACCCGCCGCCGTACGCGAACTTCTGCACGCGGGCATCCTCCCAGTCGGCCACATAGATGTGCGGCCCGTCCGTCGCCACTCCGGTGGGGTAGCCGAGCTGGTCGCTGGGCGCCCCGGGCCAGTAGCTGTTGGGCGCGCCGGGGTTTCCCCATTCCCGGACGAAGCTGACCGGTGGAGGGCCCCCGGCGAGCGCCGGGGCCGCGCCTGCGCCGAGACCACCAAGGGTCGCGAGCGCCACCGCGCTGCTCACGACGAGACGCTTGGTCCGGCCGCTGCCCGTGCGGGCGATGCCGGGTCCCGCCGGAGCTGAGTGCCGGACGTCAGCGCAGCGTCTTCCCAATTGAACGATTCTGACCGTGCGGGCCAACCAGGCGCCCCGCTTCCGTCTCGACATGATCTGCATCGCAACCCCGGTGGTGAGCGTTTGCGTTGTTGCCAGGAGTACGGTCGCGGCGAGCATTCGGTTCGCAGCGTGCTGCCTGGGATCTACCAGCACGATCCCGGTGGCCGGGATCAGTCTCGCCCGGGTCGTGGCTGTGGCTCGTGTCGGCGCCGGCCGTGTCCGCGCTCGCCCCTGAGGGCGGCGCGCGACGAGTGCCGGCGCGATCAGCGCGTCAGATTCCCCCTGACAGGGGGTGGGGCGGTGGCTGGTTTGATTGAGGCGGGTCCGCGGCGATTAGCCGTGTTACGGTCACGAGCTGGTACCCGCGCTGCCGCAAGCGGGTGATGATTCGGGGTAGGGCGGCGACCGTCTCGATGCGGTCTCCCCCGCCATCGTGCATCAGGATGATCGCCCCCGGCTGGCCGCCGCTGACTGCGGTATAGATGATGCTGTGGACGCCGGGGCGGGTGTAATCCTTGGTGTCGGCGCTCCAGAGCACCATCAGCATCCTCTGCTGGCGGACGATTCCAAGAGTGCTCTGGTCAAACGACCCGTACGGCGGGCGAAACAGCACGGGGTTAGGCGCGCCAGCACGATGGATGGCCTGCCCCGCCTCGGTGATCTCAGCCGCCTGGGCGGTTGGCGAGAGAAGCGCGAGCGGCGGATGGGTCTCGGTGTGGTCGCCCACCTCGCACCCGGCCCGAACCTCGGCCGCGACCAGTTTCGGGTAGAGCCGCGCCCAGCGGCCGATCACGAAGAACGTGGCAGGAGCGTGCATACTCGTCAAAACTCTGAGGATCTCGCGCGTGTATGGACCGGGCCCGTCATCGAACGTCAACGCCACCTCCCGCCGACGCCGCCCGGCCAGCTGCACGTATGACGTGTGGGCCAGCACCCGGTCCACCTCGCGCGCCTCGCGGGCGCTTGCGGACCCGGTAGGTCGGACGTGGCGAACCACGACCGGCTTGGTAGCCGTAGCGGTGTGACTGGGTAACGGCAGGACGCGGACGCGGCCCGACCTGGCATCCGTGAGCGCAACCGCGGCAATCACGATCAAGGCTGCGAAAACCAACGAGAGCGCGACGCCGACTGCCCGGTGCGCGCGTCGGCGATGCCGGGCGGCCCGCCGAGCGCTCAGCTCGCCCGGCGAAACGAGCGATCTCGGCTGACCATGGTCTTCGTGCCCTTCCTTGCCCATCGGTCCGGGATTGTGCCAGCACCACCAGCAGAAGCGACGCGCTCGATGACCGCCTCACCCCGTCCGATGGCTCCCGCGTTGCCCGCGCGACGTGCACGCCGGTCGCCGGGCGAGCGCCTCCTCGGCTCGGAGCCGCGCTCAGCGCGCGCCGGGCAGCTTGCGCCGGTCGGCGATGCCGAGCTTCTGCATGGCTCGCTACAGGTGGGATTCCACGGTGCGGGTCGAGAGCACGAGGCGTCGGCGGTTTGGGGGTTGGAGAGTCCCTCGGCGGCTAGCTGGACCGTTTGGGCCTCTCGCGGGGAGAGCCTCACCGCGTCGGGATCGAGTTCCGTGATGGGTGGCGCTGGAGCTCCCTGGCCGCGCGCGGGTAGCTCGGTGCCGCGCGCCGCCGCCCGGCGGGAGGAGTCTTGGCGGCCTGCGCGGGCAAATGCGTCGGCGGCGTGGGCGGCGGCCTCGGTGCCGTAGCGGATGGCGCCGATCAGCTCCATCGCCTCGGCGACCTATAGCAGGGCCGGTCCGTCATCGGCCATAGTGCCGCGGCGTGATAGTGGACTGCATGATCGCTCCTATCGCTTCGTGAGCGACGTCGCCGTGCGGTCGAGTCGCTCTCCGTACCACGCGAAGCATGCAGACCGGGCGCGCATCCAGCGTAAGTAGTCCACCATTGCAATTTGGCTCGACAGACGGGGGCTTACCGGCGACCCGGTTCCCCACGCCCCGACACCGAGCTGCAGCCCTTCCCTCCCGACGTCACCGTTTGCCGTCATGAGGCGATCACCGGACAAACAGTTGAGTCGTTGCGAGGGTCAGTCGGCGTCGGCGACGATCGAGCCGACCCGCTCGCCGAGCGTCCGGTCGCGTCCAAAGGCGATCGCCCCCCAGATCAGCGCCCCCACGACCACGCCCGCGGCGATAAGCGGGTAGCGATCAAACGGCGCGGGCTGGCCTG
>JAFAZZ010000059.1 GCA_019239375.1 Solirubrobacterales bacterium
TCCTGACCGAATGGGACGAGCGCATCTGGGTCTGGCGCTTCCGCCACTACACGATCGTCGCGCGCGCTCTGGGCGAGGAGACGATCGGGACCCAGGGGACGCCGGTACAGGTGCTGGGCAAGCTGATCGCCCAGCGTCAGATCCCCAAGCTGTGGGAGTTGCGTAGCCGGCTGGTCGAGCTGTTCGACGCCGAACGGCGGGGCCAGCCGTAGGCTGCTGCGCAGGGCGCGAGCGCCCGTCCGTCCGGCAACGGAGACTTGGTCGGCGATTGGCGGCCGCGTCGTCGCGATCGATCCTCTTCCGATGGCCGCGCCGTACAACCCGGTGTGATTAACGTTTGGCCCCATGAGGGGCGGGTACGCCGCTCGTCGGTTTAGATCGGCGAGAGGAGAGGGAATGTCTGACCGGATTGTCGCCGCCGTGCGCGAGGAGCCGAAGCGCGGAATCGGCTTCGCCGTAGTCGTCGCCGCCGTCATAGCAGCCGTGGTGGTGTTGCTCCTCAGCGGCCTGTCCACGGCCTCTGGCGCCGCGGCGAAGCACCAGGCCACGCACCGTGGCGGCAACGGGGCTGCCGCGATGAACCCGGCGCAGATCAATGCGAATGTCAACCGGCTGATCGGCCAGATGACGGTCCAGGAGAAGTTCGGGCAGCTCGAGCAGGCCGGTCCGAGCACGCCAGATGGCAGCGATCTGATCCCGTTGGCCGAGCAGGGAAAGATCGGGTCGGTGCTCGATCTCACCGGCGTCGACAACATCAACAAAGTCCAGAAGGCCGCGGTTGAGAACTCGCGGCTGCACATCCCGCTGATCTTCGGCCTCGACGTGATCCACGGCTATCGGACGATGTTCCCGGTGCCGCTGGCTGAGGCCTCGAGCTGGAATCCCGGGCAGGTGGCACGTGACGAGTCGGTGTCGGCCGACGAGGCGGCCGCCGATGGGATCAAGTGGACGTTCAACCCGATGGTCGACATCAGCCGCGATCCGCGCTGGGGCCGCGTGGTCGAGGGAGCGGGCGAGGACCCATTCCTCGGTTCGGTGATCGCCGCTGCCAAGGTCCGGGGCTATCAGGGCAATGACTTCAGCGCGCCGAACAAGGTTGCCGCGACCGTCAAGCACTTCGGCGCCTACGGCGCCCCGGTGGCCGGCCGCGAATACAACACGGTCGACATGTCGATCCAGCAACTGTTCAACGACTACCTGCCGCCGTACAAGGCAGCCGTCGACGCCGGCGCGGCGACCGTGATGGCCTCGTTCAACTCGCTCAACGGCGTGCCGAATACGGCCAATCCGTACCTGCTCAGAACGGTCCTGCGCGACGAGTGGGGCTTTGGCGGCACGACGATCAGCGACTACCAGGCGGTCCAGGAGCTCGAAGCCTTCGGCTATGCCCGTGACGGCGCCGACGCGGCGCGGCTGGCGCTGACGGCAGGGATCGACATCGAGATGGCGGTGTCCATCGGGCCGACGCCGAACAATCCGCTCTTCTCCACCTACGAAACCTATGGGCCGGCTCTGCTCAGCTCGGGCAGGATCACGATGGCTCAGCTGAACAACGCGGTCCGTCACGTGCTGACGCTCAAGTACCTGGCCGGGATGTTCAGCAATCCGTACCAGGGCAGCGATGCTCGCGTGGCAGCCGAGGAGCTCACGCCGGCGAACGTGGCCGTGGCGCGGAAGACCGCCGATCAGTCGATGGTCCTGCTGAATAACAACAACCACGCGTTGCCGCTGAGCACGAGCGTGGGCAAGGTCGCGGTGGTGGGACCGCTGGCGGACGACGCGCTCAATCAGCTTGGACCGGACGTGCCGATCGGCTACGACACCACGACGGCGGATCTCAAGACCAAGGACCAGGTAGTCACGGTGCGCGACGGAATCTCTCATGTGGTCGGCGCCGACAACGTCAACTACGCCGAGGGCTGCACCACGTTCACCGTGACCGACCCCTGCAACGAGACGAGTGGGTTCGCCGCGGCGGTGGCGGCGGCGCAGGGCTCCAACGTCACCGTCGTGGTGGTCGGCGAACCCGCGGGCGACTCTGGCGAGGCGTCCTCGCGGAGCATGCTGGACCTGCCGGGTCAGCAGGCCGCACTGGTGCAGGCGATTGCGAACACCGGGAAGCCGTATGTGGTGGTGCTGATGAACGGGCGGCCGCTGACCATCCCGGAGCTGGCGAACGCGCCGGCACTGCTCGAGGCCTGGTACCCGGGTACCACCGGCGGTGACGCGGTCGCCGACGTGCTGTTTGGCAAGTTCAACCCGGGCGGCAAGCTGCCGATGTCGTTCCCGGTCAACGTCGGCCAGATCCCGATCTCCTACAACGAGCTGCCCACGGGGCGGCCATTCGACCCGAACAACAAGTACACCTCAAAGTACCTGGACGTCGGTAATGCCCCGCAGTACCCGTTCGGTTACGGGCTGTCGTACACCACATTCTCGATCTCGAACGTCAGCGCCCCGGGCAGCGTGGCGCGCAACGGAACGTTCCAGGTCAGCGCGAGGATCACGAACACGGGGTCGACGGCGGGTGCTGATGTGGTGCAGCTCTACCTGCACGAGAATTACACGAGCATCCTGCAACCCGTGCGCAAGCTCGAGGCATTCCGCCGGGTGACGCTCCGCCCGGGACAGTCACAAACGGTCACGTTCACGCTGGGCCCGCGGAATCTGGGGTTCTACAACAACCTGGGCCAGTTCGTGATCGAACCCGGGCCGTTCGACGTGTGGGTGGGCGACAGTTCCACGGACGGGCAGCACACGACGTTCACGCTGCGCTAGAGCGATGAGCGTTCGTGTATGGGTCCGCAGCGCCGCGATCGCGATCTGTTTCGCGGTCGCGGCGCTGGTGCCGCCGGCGGTGGCGGCGGCGCCCGCGGCAACTAAGTCCTTGACGTCGGGTCAGCGCGCGACCCTCTACGGGATCGCCCGCGACACCTGGCGCTTCTACGCGCCCGACGTGGACCCGACGACCCACCTGCCGCTCGACAACCTGGGTCCCGGCTCGACCCGCGGCGCGTACACCTCGGCCGCGAACATCGGGGTCTACCTGTGGGCGGTTCTCGCCGCTCGCGACCTCGGCTTGATCGGCCGCTCGCAGGCCGACCAGATGGCCGGCGCCACCCTGCGGGAGGTGGCGAGCTTGAAGCGCTATGACGGGTTCCTCTACCAGTGGTACGACACGAACAACGGGAACGTTCTGCTCAACCCCGGGCAGGGCGACTGCGCGGCGACCGGGGGTACCCAGGACAACTGCTCGTTCGTCTCGGCGGTCGACAACGGCTGGTACGCCACCGGGCTGATCGAGGTACGTCAGGGGTTGCCGGACCTGCGCGGCCTGGCCGACCGGCTGCTCGAGCCGATGGACTTCTCGATCTTCTACGACAACCGGCCCCAGACGGACTGCAACGTGAACGCGTCGCTGCCGGGCGATCCGCCGACGGGTCAGCAGTACGGTGGCTTCTACGTCGGCGTGGGGCCCGCCGGTTACCACAACGGCGCGCTCTACAGCGACCCCCGTATTTCCATATACATCGGCATGGGACGCCATCAGATGCCTGGTGATGTCTGGTGGAGGACGTGGCGGACGCTCCCGCCCAAACGCTGCCCCACCGACCCGGACTTCTCCTGGCAGGGGCAGTGGCCGGTGCCGGGCTACTGGCAGACCTATACCGACCCGCAATCGGGCAAGCCGTTCCCGGTCTACGAGGGGCACTACGTCTACCCAGGCACGTCGCTGACCTTCGTCCCGACGTTCGCCGGCGGGATGTTCGAAGGGCTGATGGCGAACCTGGTCGTGCCGGAGACGATGTGGGGCCCGCACAGCTTCGGGCTGAACGACGTGCGCTGGGCCCAGGTCCAGGCCAAGTACGCCACCGAGGTGCTGGGGTACCCGGTGTGGGGGATCTCGCCGTCGAGCACGGCGGACGACACGGGGAACTACGGCGGCTTCGGCGTCGAGGGCCTCAAGTTCCCGGCCGGCGAGGGACTCGCGCAGTGCACGACTTGCGCCACCGAGACGACGGTATCCCCGCACGCCTCGGCGATCGCGCTGCCGGTGCTCCCGCGGAAGGCGTACGCCAACCTCGCGGCGCTCCGCGCGCGCTATCCCGGCATCTACACCGCTGACGGCGGCTTCTACGATGCCGTCGACCCGATGACCGGGTCGATTGGCCATCGGCGCCTGGTCCTCGACCAGTCGATGATCATGGCGGCGCTCGACGATGCCCTGAAGGGTCGCGCGCTCCAGCGCTACTTCGCCGCCGACCCCGAGTCGTGGGCCGCGCGACTCTATCTGTCAATCGAGCGGATGTCGATCCAGTAGCTCCTGCCCGCGCCACCTGGCGGGCCGGAGTAGCCGCGGCGCGGTGCTCGTAGCCGCGCCCGGGTGCCGGTGGCCGCGCCTGGGTGCTCGTCGCCCGGCTACGCGCCGAGATCCCGCTCGGCCCTGACGAACGCGTAGCTGCGCCGTTTGATCGTGCAGAACGAGACGCGGCGGAACCCGGCGGCGCACAGGTCGTGCATGAGCTGCCTCGGCGAGCGGAAGCCGACATGGCTCGGCTGGAGCGCGCGCAGGAGCAGGTCGAGCACGAACACGGCGGGATGCCGACGATTGGCGTCGGCGATGACGAGCCGGCCGCCGGGTCTCAGCACGCGACCCATCTCGGCGATCGTGTCGAGTGGCCGCGCGAAGTGGTGAAAGGCGGTCGTGCACACGATCGTCGTGAACGTGCCGTCCTCGAACGGGAGCGGTCCGCTCACGTCGCCCTCAGCGAACTCGACGTTTTCGAGATGCTCGCGGCGCGCGCGGTCGCGGGCCTGGGCGATCATCCCGGGCGATAGATCGAATCCCACCGCCCGGCGCACCTGCGGCGCCGCGTCGCGCACGGCGGCGCCGGTGCCGCAGCCGAGATCGAGCAGGACGTCCTCCTTGTTCAGGCCCAGCGCGGCGAGCGCGGCGGTCCGCACCTCTCCCAGCCAGCGCGCCGCCGAGTCGCGTTCGTAGGTCTGCGACCAGCGATCGAAGTGCGTCCTCGCGGCGGTCGTCCGCGTGTCCTCCACGCCGCGACCGTACCAGTCACGCGGGGCTGAGTTGATTCTCCGCGCGCCAGCCCCGGACCGTGGTGGTCGCGGCCAGGGCGCCGGCGGCGAGCATCACGATCACCTGGAGGATCAGCGACGCCGACACGCTGAGCAGCCCGAACGGGCCGTTCGGGTCGCCGGCAAGTTGCGCGGCGTCCAGCCAGAGCGCAAGCGCGTAGATCGCGGTAGCGGCGGCGATCGCGATCATCGCCACGGTGACGAGGGTCCCGGCGACCAGCGCCGCGCGCAGCCGCGAGGCCGGGGTGGGGGTGGCGAACAACGCGGCGCGGCAGGCGAGTACGCACGTCACGCCGCAGCCGACGCCGGCGATGCCCCAGAGCACGGCGACGCCGTTGCCAACGCCGGATGACGCATTCGGACCGTACACGTGGGCGAGCGCGATGACGGCACCGGTTATCAGAACGAACACGACCACCGGGAGGAACGGCAGCACCACCGCTCGCCGGCGGCTGGGCTCGCGGCGCGCCAGGGCCAAGGCGGCTGCGATCAGCGGGAGGGCGCCGAGTACCACGGTGGCGGAGGCGATCACGGCCAGGGCCTGCACCGCGAGATGAGCATCGCGGAGGAGGGGATGGGCGTGCCCGGCGAGCGAGAACGGATAATCCTCGGTGCTCTTGTAAAAGCCGAACCCGGCCGCCGCGAAGAAGATCCAGCACATGAGCACGCCGCCGGCGGTGGCCCTGATGCGATCGGCGGGCTCGACAGCGCCGGCCGGGGCATCCGCCGGGCGCAGGTGCGCCACCAGCGCGCCACGCAGTAGATCGAGCGCGGTGATCGGGCGAACCGGGCTGTCCTCGAGCAGCGCGCGCATCTCGTCCCCGTAGCGGCGCCGGTAGGCCAGCGGGTAGAGGCGCAGGGTCTGGCTGGCGATCCAGGCGCTCGCCGCGCCAGTGCGCGATCCCGCGGGCGAGGACCCGCCCGCCGCGCCACCGTCCGATCCCACCGGCGAGGACCCGCTCACCGCGTCACCGTCCGATCCCGCCGGCGAGGACCCGCTCACCGCGCCACCTCCGCCACCTTGAGGCGATGCAGACCCCGCGTGGTGACCGATTGCAGCTTGCGGAGCTCCTGCTCGAGCGCGACGCTGCCGTCGGCGGTCAAGCGATACGGACGCCGGCGGTCCTCGGCCGCCAGCGCCTCGATCAGGCCCTTTGCCTCCAGGCGCGAGAGCGCGCCGTACAGGGTGCCCGGTCCCAGCTGCACGCCGGAGAAGTCCTGAACGTCGGTCGTGATGGCATAGCCGTGCTTGGGGCCGTCGGCCAGGCTGGTCATAACCAGCAGCGACGGGTCGTTAGATCGTTCCCCGATGTATCGCATAACGTAATAGTAGGCGCTCAGTCAAGGGCAGGGACCCGGAACGCGGATCCCACCAGGGGGTGTGGCGAATAGACGCCACATATGGAGGAAAATTCGCCACACCCGCGGGCGACGCCGGCCTAGGCGAGCTGGTTTAGCGCGGCCACCAGCTGGTCAACCTCGCCGACGGTGTTGTAGTGGATGAATCCAATCCGCACGGCCTGGTCTTCGTACCCCAGACGTCCCAGGAGGCCGAGTGAGTACCAGGAGTCGTGCGCCCAGACGGCCATCCGCTGCTCGGCCAGCCGCGTGGCGACCTCGGCGGCGGGCACGCCGGCAAC
>JAFAZZ010000108.1 GCA_019239375.1 Solirubrobacterales bacterium
CTCGCGCAGGACCAGCAGTGTCCAGCTCTCGCCGACGACCTCGAGACACCGGCGACCAAGCACACCTGCCCGCGATAGCCGCGCTGCAGCACGGCCTCGGGATAGCTGCCTTGCATCATGCAACCTAATCCGCTAGTCTGCCTTGCGCCACGCAAGTTACCTTCCCGGATCAGAGGTCTGCATGTCCCGTCGCGTCCCCGCACTCGCCATCGCGCTCACCGCGCTCGTCATCGCAGCCGTGCCCGCGACCGCCGTCGCCTCGAGCCCGCCGCGCGAGTTCGTCACGCACTGGGTGTCATTCGAGCGCCACCGGCTGTACGTACGGGACTATCCCGGCCGTGGTCCGGCGTTCGTCCTCATGCACGGGTTCCCGGACAACCTGCACCTCTACGACCGGCTCGTGCCGCTACTGCGGGGCCGCCGCACGATCACCTTCGACTTTCTCGGCTGTGCGTCCAGAGTTGGAGGTGGTCGGTTGAGTTGACCTGATCCGACATAAGCTCGTCGTTGCCAGCAGGTGCGAGTCCTGTCCGGGTAGTTGCCAGGGAGCCCGGTAGCAGGCTGGCGGCTCGGTCTGGAAACGGGCCGGGTCGAAGCCCAGCGTCGAAAGCCCCGCAGGGCGGGGGAGCGACCTGCCGGTCCGCAGCATCAAGCGAAGCCTGCCGCGTCGTCAGAGTCCCCGCCGGCGGGCGGGAACGAGGGGGTGCCGAGCCTGGAACCTCAAGGCGAAGGCCATGGAAGGGGTGGAGAGCCTGGATTGCAGCCCCGAAGGACCTCCCGGCGTATGGGGCGTGGAACGGTAGGAAGGTGGCGGCGGGAACTGGAGAGGCCCTCCCCGGCCCGGCGGGCTGCGGAATCCTGCCGGAGTGCCGTCCCCTATAACCGCACGAACGGGAAGTGCGGGGCGAGCCGGGAGGGAGTCGGAGGCGGCGGTAGTACCGCGATTAGCCGGCGGACAACAGAACCGTCGGTGAGGGAAGCGCCGCTACTTCGTCTGCGCGTTCGGCGCAGGGAAAGGTTCGATGAGTGCCAGATGGCTAGGACCATCGCGAATGACAAGACCCGAGAACTGCAGCGAACGCTTTACCGGGCGGCCAAGGCTGACCCCAAGAGACGGTTCCACGCGCTCTTTGACAAGGTTCACCGCAGGGACGTCTTGGAGCGGGCGTGGGATGAGGTGCGCGCCAACCGTGGCGCGGCCGGCGTCGACCGGCAGACCATCGCCGACGTTGAGGAGTATGGCGTTGCCAAGCTGCTCAGCGAGTTGGAGCGCGACCTGAGGGACGGCAGCTACCGGACGCTTCCGGCCCGCCGGGTGTTCATCCCGAAGCCCGGCAGGCCGACCGAGCAAAGGCCACTGTCGATTCCTGCGGTGCGCGACAGGATCGTGCAGGCGGCGGTGAAGACGGTGATCGAGCCGATCTTCGAGGCCGACTTTGCCGAGTGCTCGTTCGGGTTTCGCCCTCGGCGCTCGGCGCACGATGCCCTGCAGGTTCTCGTCGATGAGGCGTGGAAGGGCAAGCGGTGGGTGGCAGAGACGGACATCGCCTCGTGTTATGAGGAGATTCCGCACGACCGGTTGATGGCAGCGATCGAGGAGCGGATCTGCGATCGCAAGCTCCTGAAGCTCCTGCGCGCGATGCTGCGCGCGGGGGTTATGCAGGACGGCGCGGTCACGCGCAGCGTCGCCGGAACCCCGCAGGGCGGGGTAGTTTCACCCGTCCTCTGCAACGTCTACCTGCACCGGCTCGACCGGCAATGGAAGGCACACGGGCGCGGGGTCCTGGTGCGCTACGCGGATGATCTGCTAGCGATCTGCTCATCCCGGCGGGAGGCGCAAGCGGCGCTCGAGGCGCTGCGAGCGATCCTGGGCGAGCTCGGACTCAGGCCGAAGGAGCCCAAGACGAGGATCGTCGAGTTGCGGGACGGAGGCGAGGGTTTCATCTTCCTCGGCTTCGAGCACCGCCTCGCGACGGCCCGCGGCCGCAGGGGAGGACAGATCGAGTTCCTCGTCCGCTATCCCTCGCCGGAGGCGATGCGGCGAGCCCGCAGGCGCGTGAGTGAGATCACTGCGCGCAAGCGGCTGCTGTTGCCGGTGGAGCAGATCGTGCAGGAGCTGAACCTGTTCCTGCGCGGCTGGTCCGGCTACTTCCGCTATGGGAGCTCAAGCCGGGCGTTTCACCAGCTGATGACCCACACCTACGACCGGCTGTGCATGTTCGTGGCCAAGCGCCACAAGCGGGGCCGGCCGTATGCCCGCTGGCTGTTTGCCCGCGGGCTTCGAAGGCGTGTGGGTCTGTTCGACCTCCACGACGGACGCGTCATTGCACCACGGGCCAACAAGCCGTGGCGGGCGAAACCGAATGCCGCTCGGTGAAGGACGTCGGAGAGCCGTGTGCGGGAGAACCGCATGCACGGATCGAGGTGGCGGCGGGAGGTGACCACGCCAGTCGGGCCAGCACGTGCCGCGCGGCGTGGAAGCCTCTCGCCGACCCTACGGGGTCGCTCGGACAAGCCACGTGCTCACACCTACACGTTCACCGAGCAACAGGCGGAGCTCAACGCCGTCGTGCAAACGCTCCGGCTCAAGCCGGTCATCCCGGTCGTTCACGATGCCTCCGGTCCGGCGGGAATCAACTGGTCGCTGTCCCACTCCACCCAGGTCGCGGCGCTCGTGCTGCTGAACACCTTCTACAGCGCGATGCCGACCACCAACCCGCCCGAGGCGATCCGCCTGTACTC
>JAFAZZ010000386.1 GCA_019239375.1 Solirubrobacterales bacterium
ATACGCGCGTCTGGTATCGAGCGCGTCGCTCGGCGCGGTCACCCGCTAGCCGCTTGCTGCGCCAGCCCGACCGAACCGGCCGATCGAGCGCCTCGCTCCGGCGGAGTACCCTTGATCGTGCGTCTTCGCACGATTTACGGGCCGAAATCGACCTTGCATCTCCAGGACGCCGGCCGGTGGCGGCGGGCCGCCGAATACGCGGTCGGTACGATTTCGCACGAGAAGGGGTGATCACACTTGGCGCTTTCCTATCTACGCCCTGAGCGCGGCACGGCGAGGTCGTACCGTCGTCCACCGTTGCCGCCGTCGCGCCCGGCGCGCAGGCGTTGGCCATTCATCGCGCTGGGCATCGTCGTCCTCGCCTTCCTCGTCTTCGCCGGCGGCGCGCTCGCGCTGAAGTCGTCGAAGCCCAAGCTCACCACCGACGCGACAGCGCTGGCCAAAATCGACCTCCCATTGGGCGGCGCCGCCATCCAGAGCGTCAGCGCCGTGACCGGGGCGCAAAATACCCCGGTGCCGGTGTACGTGGCCGGCCATCAGATCTGGCCAAGCAAGAAGATTCGCGCGCACGAGCCCGTCTCAATCGACGTGGTGCTGAAGCGGCCGGGATGGAACGCCTGGCTCACCGGGAAGGCCCAGCACCTCCGCCTGTCGCTGATGACGCCCAGCGCCCACCTGCTCCAGCATTGGCTGACCCTGCCCTCCGGACAGCCGGTGACCCTCAAGTTCGCCGCGCCGGTCCTCACGGTGTCGTCGGGCTCGGCCCCGGTCGGCCTGCACCGCCAGGTGTTCGGGACTCCGCAGACCGAGGTCACCCTCCCGCGAACCACCTCCGCGGGGTCAGTATGGGTGGCAGCGGCCCCGCGCTCGTGGGAGATCGCCGCGCCCGCGCTCGTGAGCTGGTTCCCGACCGGCTCCGGGACGACCGCAGTCGCCAGTCCCGCACCGGGCGCGACGATTCACTCGAACAGCCCAATCACACTGAGGTTTTCCAAGCCGGTCGGCCAGGCACTCGGCGGCGGGATGCCGCCGGTCTTGCCGATGACCAAGGGGTCCTGGCATCCGGTCGACAGCCACACGATCGTGTTCCAGCCCGAGGATTACGGCTACGGGCTCGGTGCGCACGTGGCGATCGGCTTGCCCGGCAGTGTGCACCTCGTCGGCGGCAAGGCCGCGTGGAGGGTGCCAAGAGGCTCGACGTTGCGCCTGCAGCAGCTGCTCGCGCAGCTCGGCTACCTGCCGCTGCAGTTCCACGACTCGGTCGCGCCGACGCCGGCCGCGCAGGAAGACGCGGCGGTTCACCCGCCGGCCGGCTCGTTCAGCTGGCGTTGGCACAACATCCCCTCGGCGCTGCGCAACCTGTGGGCGCCCGGCGTGTCCGGCGAGATGACCAAGGGCGCCGTGATGGCGTTCCAGAACGACCACGGCATCACCGCGGACGGCGATCCCGGACCCACGGTCTGGCGCGCGTTGCTTACGGCGGCCATCGCCGGGCGCGGCTCGACGTTCGGCTACACGTTCGTGCAAGTGAGCGAGGGGAGCCCCGAGAGCCAGTCGACGTGGCACAACGGTAAGACCGTGGTCTCGGGACCGGTCAACACGGGCATCCCCGTGGCGCCGACCGCACAGGGCGTGTTCGCCGTGTTCGAGCACGCGCCGTCGGTGACCATGAGCGGCACCAACCCCGACGGGAGCCACTACAGCGATCCGGGCGTGCCGTGGGTGAGCTACTTCAACGGAGGAGATGCCCTGCACGGCTTCCTCCGCGGCTCCTACGGCTCGGCGCAGAGCCTCGGCTGCGTCGAGATGCCTTACGACGAGGCCCACAACGTGTACCAGTACACGCCGATCGGCACGCTGGTCGCCGTCACCTGACGGGCGCCCGCCGCCCAAGGCAGGGCACGGCACTGCCGGTGGCGAATATCAGGGCTCGATGCCGGCGCCCGCCCACACCTCCGCCTGGGACGCCGCGCTGGCCGCGTTCGACCAGGACCTCCTGCGCCGGGCGGTGGCCGCGAAGACACGAACCGCGTACCGCGGCGACGCGCGCGACTTCGCCACCTGGGCACAGGAGCGCGGAGCTGACCCTGCCGCGGTCGACGTCCGCACCCTGCGCCGCTACGCCGCGGGCCTGGCCGAGCGGGGGATCGCACCGGCCACGATCGCCCGTCGTCTAGCCGCGCTGCGGGGGTTGTTCCGAACCCAGCTGGAGCTCGGTGCCCGCCAAGACAATCCCGCCCAGCTGCTCAGCTCGCCCAAGCGCCCCCAGCGCCTGCCCCGTGTGCTCAAGGCGGGCGAGGTTGCCGCGCTGCTCGACTCAATTCCCGCGGCGACGCCGCTCGAACTGCGCGACCGGGCGCTGTTCGAGCTGGCCTATGCCTGCGGTCTACGCGCGGAGGAACTCGTCACCCTCGACCTCGACGCGCTCGATTTCGACGCCGAGACCATCCGGGTCGAAGGCAAGGGCGGCAAGACCCGCCTGGTTCCGGTGGGCGAGCACGCGCTTGCGGCGCTCGAGCGCTACCTGGCGCGTGCCCGGCCGCTTCTGCAAACCGCCGAGGGCGAACGCGCGCTGTTCATGTCTAAGTCGGGGCGGCGGCTCTCCACCTCAGACGTCAGGCGCCGACTGACCGGTTGGGCAAGGCGCGCCGTGGCGCGTTCGCCGGCCCTGGCAGAGGCCCACCCGCACGCGCTACGGCATTCGTTCGCCACCCATTTGCTTGACGGCGGCGCCGATCTGCGGGCGATCCAGGAACTCCTGGGGCATGCGACCATTTCCACCACTCAGGTTTACACTCGCGTCGAGTCGGCCCGCCTGAGGTCCACGTATTCGCGAGCCCACCCGCGCGCTTGAAGCGGCTCAAATAACGTCTGGGGCAAATTGCAAACCAACGTCAAAGCGATCGAGCTGCAAGATCTGTGGAGGCGGTTCAAGTCGGGCGGTGACGAGCGGGCCCGCGAGCGGCTGGTCGTCGCCTACTCCCCGCTGGTCAAGTACGTTGCCGGCCGGATGAGCTCTGGCCTGCCGGCTCACGTCGATGAATCCGACCTCATCTCCTACGGGTTGGGCGGCCTCATCTCGGCGATCGAGCGCTTCGACCTCAGCCGGGAGATCAAGTTCGAGACCTACGCGATCACCCGCATCCGCGGCGCCATCATCGACGAGCTGCGCACACTCGACTGGGTGCCCCGCTCGGTCCGCGCCAGGGCCCGGGAGATCGAGCGGGCCAACATGAAGCTCGAGGCCCGCTTCCAGCGCGCGCCCACCGACGAAGAGATGGCCCAGGAGCTGAACGTCAGCGTCGAGGACTTCCAGGACGCCCTGCTCCAGATCTCCAACTCGACTATCGTCGCGCTCGACGAGCTGTGGAGCGTGTCGGAGTCGACCGGCGATGCGGTCTCGCTGCTTGACACCTTGCCCGATCGCGGCGCTCCCGATCCCGAGCAGCTCATGGACCAATCGGAGCTGCGCGACCGGATCGCCGACGCGATCTCCGCCCTGCCCGAGCGCGAGAAGCTGGTCGTGGCCCTCTACTACTACGAAAACCTCACCCTCCGCGAGATCGGCGAGGTCCTCGGGGTCACCGAGTCCCGCGTCTCGCAGCTGCACACCAAGGCGGTCCTGCGGCTGCGCTCGAAGCTGGCCGGCGAGCTGGATTGATTCGGGCCGCGCTGGCGCGGGCCGGATCCGGC
>JAFAZZ010000504.1 GCA_019239375.1 Solirubrobacterales bacterium
TCGTCCAGCTGAGTCGCGGTGAAGCGCATCACCCGGTAGCCGTTCGCCACGTGAGCAGCGTCGCGGGCACGGTCGGTCTCGAACGCACGGCGGCCGCCGTGGGCGCCGTACCCGTCGATCTCGACGACGAGTCGGTGCTCCGGCCACAGCGCGTCCACCTGGTAGCCGTGGAGCATCCGGTTGGTGAGCGGCATGGGGAGGCCCGCCTGACGGACGAGCGAGAGCAGGCGCCGCTCGCCCCAGGAGCGAGTCCGCCGGGGTCCGCCGTCCTGATGGAGGATCGCGTTCAACCGGGTCATCCCGGGCGAGCCCTTCCAACGAGCGATTGCCTGATCGATCTGGGCTTCGGTGACCAGCGCGGCGACGAAGGCGTTGGTGAGCATCTCCTCGAGGTCGCGGTGGCGGGCGTTGTCGACGATCGTGCGAGCCGGCGATGTGACGCGGATGCCGCGTTTGGTGCGGATGTCGCCCGGCTCGAGGGTGCGGCTGCGGTGGCGCCGGATGCCCGGATGCACCCCGGGGTTGTGGCCGATGACGGTTACGTCTATATCTCCTGGTCGCGGCGGCAGCAGACCCCACAATTCGGCCGCGGCATGGTGGCTGAGCACGGCGTCGGGGCCGCACGCCGCCACCGCCGCGGTCATCAGCGTCAAGCGGCTGGCCTGTTCGGGCGGGTCGAGCAAGTAGACGCGGGGGTGGCGGCGGTAGAGGCGACCCGTCGAAACGCGATGCGCAATCGCGCGCCGGCTGACGCCGGCGCCCGCGAGCTGCTCCCAGGTGATCACGCGGTTATGTGCTCGCGCGATCCGCGCAATTCGCGCGTCCAAGGTCATCGGGCAGTCATCCGTGTGCCTGACACGCCAACGCCCCACCCGCCGCCGACCATTGGCGCACCAGGATCCTCTGGTGTGCCTGACACGCCAACGCCCCACCCGCCGCCGACCAGTGGCGCAGCAGGATCCACTGGTGTGCCTGACACGCCAAACCGCCGGCGAACGTAGGGCGGTGGCGCGTGGTGCACATAGATCCGGAGCGGCATGGGCAAAAGATGGCGCACCATCGCCCCAAAGTGGTGCTTTTGCGCAGAGTCTTTACAAACCGAGTGACCGGGCGATGATCTCGCGCTGGATCTCGCTGGCGCCACCGTAGATGGTGGTCACCAGCGCGTGCCTCACGTGGGCCTCCATGTCGTACTCGGTGGCGTAGCCGTAGCCTCCCATCATCTGCATGCCCTCGAGCGCGATGCGCTTGGCCAGCTCGGTCGCCTTCAGCTTGGCCATCGAGGCCTCGCGCGGGAGCATGCGATCCGGCTTGGCCTCAACGGCCCGCGCCACCCCGTAGACCAGATCCCGCGTCGCCTGCAGCTCGCAGGCCAGATCGGCCAGGCGGTGCTTGATCGTCTGGAAGCCGCCGATCGGCTGCCCGAACTGCCGGCGCTCCTTGACGTAGGCCAAAACGTCGTCGAACGCCCGCTGGCCCATTCCCAGAGCTTGCGCCGCGATGATCAGACGCTCGTTGTTGAGCCCGGCCATCAGCTGCATCCACGCCTGGTCCACGACGCCCACGACCCGGTCTTCGGGCACGAGACAATCGGTGAAGTACATGTCGTTGACCTCGCCGGGCCAACCCATCGTCTCGATCCCGCGAACCTCGAGCCCCGTCACATCCCGCGGCACCGAGATCATCGTCAACCCGTGGTGCTTGTCATCAGAGCGCGTCGTCCGGCACACCACGACGATCTGCTCGGCCATGTGTGCGCCGGTGATCCACGTCTTCTGGCCGTTGACCACGAAGGCACCATCCGATTGCTCGGCGCGACAGGAAAGGTTGCCGACGTCAGACCCGGCCTCGGGCTCGGACATGGCGATGGCGCCCGTCCTTCCCCGGACGATCCCGCCCAGGATGTCCTCCTTGAGCGCCTGGGAACCGAATAGCTCGACCGGCCGTGCCGCCATCATCGTCACCGGGAAGAACCCCATGGGGATCAGCCCGCGCGCAAACTCCTCGCACAGCAGGCACAGGTCGACCGCGCTCCCGCCGGCGCCGCCGTACTCCTCCGGGATCGCCGCGCCCAGCCAGCCGAGGCCAGCGATCCGCTCGTATAGCGGCTGATTGTGCGGCTCGCGCCCGTGATCGGTCAGGGCGTCGCGCTGCTCGCGCGTACCGCACTCGCGCCGGGCGAAATCACGGATCGCCTCGACGAAGGCGCGCTGCTCCTCGGTCAGGGCCTGAGTGCTCATCGTCCGAGACTACATTTCTCAAGACGGCCGCAGTCTTTCCTACAGAACAAGAGCTCGACCGGCTCCTGCTCGGTCCGGACTCGGTGGCGTGGCGCGTCACCAGCGACCTGCGCCTGAACTTCGCGATCCTGTATCCGCTGCTCCTCCAGGTGGCGCATCCGACGATTGACGCGGGCGTCACCGACTACTCGGACTTCGACCGCAAACCCTGGGATCGGCTGCTACGGACGATGGACTACGTGAGCGTGCTCGTCTACGGCGGGCGCGAGGCGGTGGCGGCCGGCCGGCGCCTGCGCGCGCTCCACAAGCGCTTCAGGGGGACTCGCGCCGACGGCACGCGCTACAGCGCGCTCGAGCCGGAGGCCTACGCGTGGGTCCACGCCACGCTGCTCGACACCTACGTACGCGGCCACGCGCTCTTTGGCACGCCGATGTCGGCTGCCGACACCGAACGGTTCTACGGCGAGTACCGCGGCCTCGGACGGCTGATCGGCGTGCGCGAGCGCGACCTGCCGCGGACCTGGCCGCAGTTCTGCGCCTATTTCCGCCGAACCGCGCGCACCATGCTCACCCGGACCGCCAGCGTCGATCGGGTACTGGACACGATGGGCCACGCCGACGCGCCGCCGATGCCGATCTCCGGGCGGCTGTGGCCGGCGATCAAGGTTCCGATCCGCCGCGCAGTGTGGCTGGGCGGTGTGGGGCTGCTTGAGCCGGATGTCCGCCGGCGCCTCGGACTCCGATGGACCCCGATCGACGCGGCGCAACTCCGTGTGCTGGGTGTGGTGTCCCGCGGCCTTGGCTCGATGATGCCGGCGGCCTGGAAGGTCACCGGCCCCGAGCATCTGCGCTGGCGCAGCGCCCAGATCGGCGCGGGGCCGCTCGGCCGGGCCGCGTGATCCGCGGCTGAAGCTACATTCCGGCCGTGCTGATCCGCCACGCCGATCCGGGTCGCGATGCCGCCCGCTGCGCGGCGATCTACGCCCCGTTCGTGCGCGACACCGTCATCTCGCTCGAGGAGCGACCGCCGGACACGGTCGAGCTGGCCGGCCGGATCGAACAGGTCTCGCGGACTCATCCATGGCTGGTGGCCGAGCTCGCCGGCGGCGTGTCGGGGTTTGCCTACGCGACCTTGCACCGCGAGCGCGCCGCGTACCGATGGGCGACCGACGTGACCGTGTACGTCGACCCCGCTCATCATCGCCGCGGCATCGGGCGATCGCTGTACACGGCGCTGTTCGACCTGCTCGCCCGCCAAGGCTTCCACGTAGCCTGCGCAGGGATCACGCTGCCGAACCAGGCCAGCGTCGGACTGCACGAGTCGCTGGGCTTCGCGCCAGTCGGGGTCTATCGCCGGATCGGGTTCAAGTTCGGCGCCTGGTGGGACGTCGGCTGGTGGCAGCTGCAGCTGATCAGCGCCGGCCCTGATCCGCCCGCCGAGCCAGGGCCGCCAAGCCGGATCGACGAGGCGGCCTGAACCGGACGCGGCGGGGGGCGCCGGCTCCGCCGATGCCGCACGGCGGGGGTGCCGGCCCAGCTGATTACGCACCGCGGGGGCGCCGGCCGAGCCGATCACGCACCGCGCGGGCGCCGGCTCAGCCGGTGACGCGCGGCGGGGGCGCCGGGGTGACCTTGACGGCGAAGCGGTCGGTGAGGCGAGCGGTGACGGTGCCCCTGGCGGGTACGGTCACCCTGCCGCTCCCGCTCGCCACCACGGCCACGGTGCTGGTATGCCCGTTCGCCGTCTCGGAGACGTTGCAGCGGGAGCCAGCCGGGATGTTGTCGAAATGACGCGTCACAGAACCGGGTCCGGAGCGGGCCGGGATGACGAAGGCGAAGTCGTAGAGCGGCGCGCCGCAGACCACGAGGATGGCGATGCGGCCGTGCTCGCGCGCGGCCGGACCCGCGATGTGCTTGATCACTGTCAGCGAGCCGGTCCCTTCGTGTGCGGGAGACCCTTCCTCGTATACGTCCGTCAAGCTCACCGATGCCACCTTGCCGGCGGGAACGGTCACGTGTTGGCCGTTGCCGGAAACGGTCACAATCACGGTGGCGGTGCCGCCGTCGACGGTCTCCATGACGGTGCACACCGCGCCCGCTGGGATGTCGTCGAAGCTGTGCGACACCGTGCCGGCTCCGCTCCCCGCGGGAATCACGAAGTCCGGCGACAACGCGGTGCCGTTGCAGACGACATGGATGGTGACCGGTCCCTGGTGGCCGGCCTGCGGACCGGCAATGGTCTTGGTGACGAGCAGCGAGCCGGGGACAGCGCCGTAGGTGTCGGTGATAGTCGCGGCGCCAGCCCCGCCGGGCGGGATGCTGACGCTGTGCGGGCTGCCGCTGACGACCACGGAGACGGTGCTCGTCTGCCCGTTCACGGTCTCCGTGACCGTGCAGGTGGCCGGCGTCGCGATACCCGAGTAGAGGTGCGACTGGACGCCGGCGCCCGTCCCCGCCGGAATGACGAAGTCGGGGGTGAGGGCAGTGCCGTTGCACACCGTGTGAATCGTGATGGATCCCTGGAGGCCCGCCGCCTCACCGGCAATGGTCTTCGTCACTTCCAGCTCGCCCGGGACAAGGCCGTAGGTGTCGCTGATATCCGCTGTAGCGATCTCAGCGGGTCCGACCGACACGGTTTGCCCGCTCCCCTCAACCACCACCGAAACCGAGCTGGTATGCCCGTCTGCGGTCTCCGTGACCTTACATTTGGCCGGAACCCGGATGCCATCGTATCGCTTGGTCCGCTCACCCGCGGGAGTCCCGGCGGGGATCACGAAGTCCGGCGTCAAGGCTCGGCCGTTGCACACCGTGTGGATCCTGACCTCGCCCTGTTTGCCCGCCGCCGGACCGGCGATCGTCTTCCTTACGATCAGGGAGCCGGGGACGAAGCGATAGATATCGGTGATCCTCACCCTCTCCGTCCCGCCGGCGGGGATCGTCACGTGCTGCCCGTCCCCTCTCACCACCACGTACGTAGTGGTGGTGCTGCCGTTCGAGGTCTCAGTGACGGTACAGGTCGTTCCCGCCACGATGTGACGGTAAGTGCGCGACCTCGTTCCGCGATGCGTGCCGGCGCGGATGACGAAGGGGCGCCTGGCCACGCCATCATCGCAGCGCACGCGAATGACGACGGTCTCCTGTGTTCCGGCAGCAGGACCGGTGATCGTCTTCTTCACGACCAGCGAGCCGTAGGGCAGGAACTCGGCGCCCACCTGTACGGTTGTTTTCAAGGTGGCTTCCTCGGCGAGGATGAGCCGCTGGGCGTCGTTGACCCCAGGGGTGTTGCCGTCGTACAGGTAGACGTTGCCGCTGGGAACCGTGGCCGTCGAGATGGCCGTCAACACGGCGGTGGAGGCCCCTCCCGCGGACCGCACCCAGATCTGCTGGCCGGAGTGCACCGTGGCTGTGGTTCCGTCGCCGAGCAGGGCGGTGCCTGCCCGGTTCGAGTACATCGTCCCGCCCGTGGCAGTGACGCTGGCGTCGGCAGCGTTCGTGGTGAGCGTGAACGGTCCGAGCACGTTGCGGGGGCCGCTCAGGCTCCCAGGGGTGAGGGTGAGGCTGGGCGGTGGCGGCTGGATCAGCGGGCCCTCGGCACGGACGCGGTTCACGATGCCGACCACGGCGTCGCGCAGGGCACCCATGGAGAGATTCAGCACATATCTGTCGCTGAAGAACCAGATGGCCGCTTGCACGGCGGCGGCAGTTTCGCTTTCGTTGCCCAGGGCGGGCGCGCTGGTATGCGGGTAGTACTCGTTGAGGATCCGCGCCACGTAGCCCACGTTGGGGACGCCGGATGCCTCCCAGCTGCCCAGCACGTAACCGATGCCGCCCCATGTGTCGGTGTTGATGTCTATGCAGTAGAGCCTGAGAGTCGGGCCCCCGTCGGTCGGCGTGCCGTAGATGATGCCCGCGAAGCCTTCGTCCTTAGGGGTGAAACCGGTGGTGGGGTTGTTCGCCGGATAGCCGTCCGCCACCGGGTCGAATGTGCTGCCGGGGTTGGCGATGAACCCGGCGACGCCTTGACCGGGACCGGTGCCGCTCATGTGCATGTCAGTGTTGCCCCGCGTCGTCGGACGCGACGGGGGCGGCCCGGGGCGGAACACCGCGCCGGCCGGAGCGGCCTGCAGCAGCAACAGCGCGAACGCGAGACCCAGCAGAACTGGCATGCGCCACCGCCGGCAAACGAAACCGCCCGCGACTCCCAC
Organism: Solirubrobacterales bacterium; assembly: GCA_019239375.1. GTDB lineage: Bacteria > Actinomycetota > Thermoleophilia > Solirubrobacterales > Solirubrobacteraceae > Palsa-465. The sequence goes on from JAFAZZ010000504.1 coordinate 6,446, forward strand.
CCTCCTCATCGTCCTCGCAAACTACACCTGCGTTCCCGGCGTGTCCAGCGACGAAGCCACAATTTCATACTCCGTTGGTGTGAGCACGAACCGGTCAGCCGTGCCCGCACATCGCCACCGCCTACTTCTAGTCGACGATGCGCGCCGGTGCTCCGCGGGTGCGGCCGTCTAGCGACCGTCTTCGTCGAGCAGCAGCGCCAAGGTAGGACAGGCGTCCACCGCGCGCCGAGCCAGCCCGAGAAGATCGCGCGGTACTTCCGAGTCGTCGAGGATCGGGTAGCCCCAGTCGTCGAGGCGGATCAGCTCGGGCAGGAGCTCGACGCACAGGGCGTGCGCCTCGCAGGCAATCGGGTTAATGCGCAGGTGGGCGCTCACCTGGCGACCTCGCGAAGGCGCGGGGTCAGTCCCCAGCCGGGCGGCTGCACAGCCGAATCGCCGAGGGGCAGACCCGCCGGCAGGGCGTCGCAGCGGCCGCGCCGATGCCCCTCCACATCGCGCGCGAACACCCGCAGCGCGCTCTCCACCAACCGCACTGCGCCGTCGGGATGGTGGCAGGCGCCGCGACCACGAACGTCGGCGCACCAGCGCAGCAGCCGCTCACGCTCGCCCGGCGCGGCAACGCCGTCGGCTAGAGCGCCGAACGAATCGGCAATCGCCCGCAGCCCGTACACACAGGGCCCGCATTGACCGGCCGACTGGGCGGCCAGATACGAGATCACTCGTGCGCTCTCGTGCGGCCCGCACGCGCTCGCGCCGAGGGCGATCAGCACCCCCGAGCCAAGCGAGCAGCCGACGGAGCGCAGGTCCTCCCGCGCCAGGAGTAGGCCCACGGCACTTAAGGCGTCGACCCACGTCCCGAAGTACCCGCCGACGAGCAACGCCTGCAGCGGTTCGACCGAACCGCCGGCCGCCTCCAGCAGATCGCTTATCGGGGTGCCAAAGGCGAGCTCGTACACGCCCGGAGCTCTGACCGCGCCGGTGATCGTGACCAGGGCCGACCCGGGATCGGCGACCGTCCCGAGCTCGCGGTACCAACTCGAGCCGAAGCGCGCGACGAGCGCTAGCTGGGCCAACGTCTCGGGGTTCTGGATCAGCGTGGGCCGGCCGCGGATGCCGCGCTCGAACGGCCGCGGCGGAACGAACGTGGGCTTGGCCACGCCGGCGTTCACGTAATGGACGACGGCACTCTCCTCGCCGGTGACGTAGCCCTCTGGACCGGTCAGGACCGAAATCCGAACCCGGTCGTGCTCACGCACAGACGCGGCACCGCTCACCGCCTGGGCAGCGTCGATCGCACCCTCCCCCACCTTGACGATCACTTCCGAGGCGCCGACCGAGCCCGCGGCGAGAACGGCGCCGTCGAGCACCAGGTGCGGCAGGCGGGCAAGTAGCAACCGGTCCTTCGCGCTGGCGGGCTCGGTCTCCGAGCCATTGACGAGCACCGGGCCAACGCGCCGGCGAGCCGCCACCGCCCGCAGCTTCCGGGCGGTCGGGAAGTCCGCTCCGCCGCGGCCGCGCAGGCCGCTGCGCTCGACCTCCTCGATCAGCTGGTGGGGCGCGATGTCCGGCAGCGGGCCGTGGATGCGGGTGTGCGCCGCGAGCGACATAGGCGCGCCGCCCGGCTCGAGGCCGGCGAGCAGCCGGGGCAGGCCGTGGTGAGGCGCGCTCACCGACGCACCCGCGACCCGTAAAGCATTCCGGTCACCACACTCATCAACCCACCCGCGACCCGATAAAGCATTCCGGTCACCACGCTCATCAATGAACCCGCGAACCGGACAGCATTCCGGCGACCGTGTTGGTCTGGGTGTCGATCTGAAGCTGGACGCGAACGTCGACCGTGCTTCCGGTCGCATCGCTTAAGCGCGCGTCGAAGTTCTCGCCCCGCAGCGATGCGATCTGGCCCTGGAGAACCGACGGGTGGCCCGCCAACGCCAGGTCGACCTGGCTGCCCGTCATCGACAACCCGCCGCCGGCGCCGATCGGTACGCCGCCGATCCTGACTCGCAGGCGGCCGCGGACCTGGCCGCTCAGCTGCATGTCGAGGTTGACGACTGCGCCGTCCGCTGCCTGCGTCTCGCTGACGGTGCCGCCGAGCGTTGCGTCGAAAGACGCGGCCAGAGAGCTTGAGCCGGCTGGCGGGGAGACCGCCCGCCCGGCCGACGCCGTCGGCACGGGCCGCCCCAGGAGTGAGTTTGGCGTCCCGGCGCGGCGCGCCCAACCTTGCTGGAGCGGCCCCGCCAGCGTGAAGATGGCCAGCCCAATCGGCGTGATCACCGCGAGCGCCGTGGCCGGTGCGCGCAATCCGGCGTGTTCGCCCGAGACGTGGGCCAGGCGCGTCCACACGGCCACCAGCACGGCCACGATGCACGCCGCGGTCAGG
>JAFAZZ010000112.1 GCA_019239375.1 Solirubrobacterales bacterium
GTACGGATTCATCAAGGAGTACAAGGTCGAGAAGCTGATGCGCGACGCCAAGATCCTCCAGCTGTACGAGGGGACCGCGCAGATCCAGCGGCTGGTGATCGCGCGCGAGACGCTACTGCCGCGGCGCGTCGAGGAGAAGGCGCCCGCCGCCGCGTAGCGCTTGGGGTCGAGGCGCTGGGAGGGCGAGGCAGGCGCGTCCCAGGGCCTCCTGGCCCGCAGATGCTAGCCGTGCCCGTCCTCGTCGATTCGGTAGAGAGCGAAGCCACCCTCTTCGAGATCGTCCACCAAGGAGCCGAGAGCCGCGCGCTGGTCGTCCTCGGGCAGCTCGGTAATGGCCTGCCAGGCTCGATCCCCTTGATCACCGCGTTTTTTCAGGCCGTTGCGCAAGCTGTCGCCAATCAGTGCCATGGCCTTCTCGCGCGTCACCCTGGTCAAGGTGTGCACTGCCTTTGTGGCGAGCTCAACCAGCGTCGCATCCCTCACCCGGGTTACATCATGGCTGATCAGGTCGAGCGGGTCTGGTGGTCGGGCCGGCTCGCTCTGAGGAGGACGAACGCTCCGACCGCATTTCTGACAGTCCTCGTTCGCGGAACCGTTGACCCATGCGCATTTCGGGCATTGCCATTGCCTCGTGTTGAGCCAGCGCCCTGTGGGATCAGGCATCAGAATCCTCCGAACTGTAGATGCATCGATCGTCCCGTTCGTGATTACGCCGCAACGGCATGGCGGGACTCACCGGGAGGAGGCGATCAGCCTTACGCGAGAGCCGCCGGGGATGACGAGCGCCGTCTTCGGCTTGGCGGGCTTCGACGACGGTTTCTTGGTCATCGCGTAGACGCCGACCGCGATGACCCCGACGCAGACCAGGCCGCACACCAGGGACAACGTGAAACCACCGAGCCGTGCGCCTGCGCTGGGGGCGCGGTCGGTCCCGGCGCCGTGGGCGTCGTCGGTACCGCCGTCCGGGGCGCCGTGGGTGGCTGGACTGTGCGCGAACTTGAGGCCGAGCAACATGAATCCGAAGAACACGACGACGCCGGCGCCCGCGGCTAACGCAACGAGGCAGATCTTCCACATCGCGGTCCAGTCGACGATGGGTGTAGCGAGGACGAACATCGGGCTCGTCAGGCCGGAACCGGGCTCACGGCCCCTGCCCGCTCGGCCTCCAGCTCCGGCGTGAGATTCGTGCGGTCTAGGTCCTCGGCCGTGACGCGGTTACGCTTCGAGAGGGTCCAGAGCCCGAATGCGATCACCGCGGTAAGGGCCGCGATCACGATCGCGCCCACGGTGCTGTTGGCGCCGAAGATGTCGGAGATGTTCCAAGCCGCGGCGCCGATTAGTCCTGCCGAGGGCAGCGTGATAACCCACGCCGTGACCATCTGTCCGACAACCGGCCAGTGCACGACGCCGCCACGCTTGCCGAGGCCTGCGCCCATGACGCCGCCGGAAACGACCTGGGTCGTGGACAGCGGATAGCCATAATATGACGAGGCAAGGATCGTGGCCGCACTGGATGACTCGGCTGCGAAGCCCTGCGGCGACTCGACCGTCGTGATCCGGTTGCCCATCGTGTTGATGATGCGCCAGCCGCCGCTGGCCGTGCCGAGTGCCATGGCTGTCGCGCAGATGAGCTTGACCCACACCGGCACGGTGAAGTGGGCCGCGCTGAGGTGGCCAGTGGAGATCAAGGCAAGAGCGATCACGCCCATCGTCTTCTGGGCGTCATTGGTCCCGTGGGCGAGAGACACGAGCGATGCCGACCCGATCTGGCCGTAGCGATAACCCCGTCTGGCCTCCTCTTGACCTAGGGAGCGGATCAGCAGGTAGGCGGCGGAGGTGGCCAGGAAAGCGACGCCGCCACAGACGAAGATCGCGAGGATCCCCGGCGCCACGACTTTCTGGACGATCCCATGGACGCTCACCGCGGAGCTTCCCACGGATGCGATCGCCGCGCCGATCAGCCCGCCGATCAGGGCGTGGCTCGAGCTCGACGGAATCGTGAAGTACCAGGTGATCAGATTCCAGGTGATCGCGCCGAGCAACGCCGCCTCCACGACAGCGAGCCCGTCGATGCCGGCGGTTGCCGACGAGGGCACGATGCCCTTGGCGATCGTGGTTGCGACGCTGATCGAGATGAACGCGCCGACAAAGTTGAGCACCGCAGAAATCAGAACCGCAACTATCGGCTTGAGTGCGCCGGTGGCAATCGACGTCGCCATCGCGTTGGCGGTGTCGTGGAAGCCGTTCGTGAAGTCGAACGCGACCGCGGCAGCGATCACGATGACCAGAACCAGAGTGGTGGATCCCATGCCGTCGTGAAGACTTCCCTCGCCGGCGGCCGCAGGTGTGAACAGGTCGTGAAAAACCGGGGCCTTCTTATAGTCAGCGGTCACCCAGCGCGCTCGCCCACCTCCAAGACATGCTCGGCGATCCAACGACGCGCTAGCCGGCGTACTTGTTAAATACGCCGGCGCCGATGACCGGCAGTCCGGGAGCGCCGGCGTAGCCGAGATGATTCAGCCCGAACAGGTTCTCGATCGACGCCAGCAGGGAGAAGTGGTTGAAGTAGTCGACGACGTCGATGCTGCCGGGCTTGACGAAGGGTGAGATCAACAGCAGGCCGACCTGACCGCCGCCGCCCGTTGGAGTGGTCGCGCCCGCCCCCAGTGAGGCGGCCGGGGCCGGGGTCGTCGTCGCGCCGGTCGTGGCCGAGGGGGTCGTGCTGACTGGCGGGGCTGTGTCGGTCGTCTCGGTCGTCTCGGTCGTCGACGCGGCGGTTGTCCCGGTCATCGACGTGGTGGTCGCCGCGGTCGTCGTAGGATGCGGCGTCCCCATCGCCGCCGGCGGCACTGCCGGCGTGTCGGCGGGGAGGCTTCGCAGGTTGGGGTAGGAACCAAGCCCGCAGCACGCGCTCGGGTCCGCGTACGGGCCGGTCTGCGGCGCCTGATCGAAGGTGATTGCGATCAGCCCCGCGTTCTTGTACGCGGCTGACCGCCTGATTTCCGGGACGACGGACTTCAGGAACCGGTTGGCCGCCGCCAGAGTAGCCTGGCCGCCAGCCTTGCACGGCACCTCGCTCCCGTCCGCGCACGGCGTGGGGATGATGTAGGCAAGCGAGGGGGTCGCGGTGTCGCTCCTCAGGTCTTTGGCGAGCTGGCCCAGAGCGACCTCGTTCTGGCGGCAGGCGTTGCCGGCGGTCAACGAGCGGAAGTAGAGGAATGGATTGCGCCAGGCCAGGTAGGTGGTGTGTGCTCCTGGCAGCTGCGGTTGCATGCTTCCGGCCTTCGGCACGCGGCAAGCGGTCCGCGCGCTGCTCGGGATGCCGGCCACGTACGCCCTCCAGCTGTGTCCGGCGCTCGTCAGCTGGCCCGCGATCGTCTTGGTGGCGGGCGGGTACGCGCACCCGCTGCCCAGTACTTGGCCGCCCCCCTCCTTCCCTCCGGAGGTGATGCGCAAGAACACCGGGCAGTCACCGTCGGTCTGCTCGGTCGGGCCCTGGCCACTGATCAGCGCGATCTCGTTGGCGAGCGGACCGGCGGCCACCCCGTAGTAGTTCTGGACGAGCTCGCCATCCCGGCGCAGGGGGCCGCTGAGGTATCCGCCGTTGGCGGCGAAGGATTGGGTGAACCCACGATCGGAGAGCACGATCAGGAAGACATGCTTCACCGGCGGAAGCCCGCCGAACGGTGCCGGCGGGGCCGAGCCGCTGGTGCCGGCTGGCGTCGGCGTCGGCGTCGGCGAAACGGTCGGCGACGCGGAGGCCTGGGCCGGGGCTTGCGAGGTCGCGGCCGGGGCAGCGGCGGGAGCGGCGACCCCACTCGAACCCTCGATTTGCGTCGCGATCACGGTTTGCGCCGTCGCGGGCTCGTTTGGCTGGCTGAGCGTCGAGTGGCCTACCCCGACGACGATCAGCGGTGCATTAGCCAAGGTGCCGATGCTCGTCCCGCCCGCGAGCGACCCGACGATCACGCCGAAGCCGAGCATTCCGATGACGGCAGCGGCAGCCGCGCGCGGCCCCGGCATCTCGAACCCGAGTCGCTCAGGCGGCTCCGCCGTGTCCACCAGCGAGTCGGTGAGCGGAACCCCAGCACGGAGACCGCCAGCCGGACGCTGCCCGTGACTGGCGTCGATCAGCCGCGATACATCGGTCGGGAGGGGGCCGCCGCGCGCCCCGCATTCCAGGCAGTAGCGCTGGTCATGCGCCAGCCGTGCACCGCACTCGTTGCAGCGCGGCGCGCTACGCGATTCGGTGCCGCTGGATTCCGTGGTGCTCATCGGCGACCGATTAGTGTCGTGCCCGTCCATGGAGAAGTTGTGAACATTCAGGGGTCGGCGGCGACCGGTTGCTTCGGCGCGCATGGTTCGACGCCGATCACGCACTGTTCACAACTTGGCGTCGACCGCCCCGGATACTTCGTCGCCGGGGAGCACTTCGGTACCCCGCGACCGACGATACGACGAGAAGAAGACGAGAAGCGGCGATCGATATGGAGGGCGGCGAGGGTGAATACGGCCAGGAGGCCGATGCCCCCACGCGCGGGTTGCCGGCGGCGGCGAACGGTGAGCTGGCCGGTGTGGCCACATCGGAGGATCGCTGCGCAGCGTGCGCCGCTTCGCTGGCGCACGACCAGCGTTATTGCGTCGAATGCGGGGAGCGCCGCGGCCCGTCGCGCTTCCCGCTAGCCCAGCCGGCCGTCGAGGAGGTGCGAACGCGTCGGACTCGGGGGATCCGGCCGTCCCGGCCCTCGACCATCTCGTCCGGGACCACGCTCGTCGCCGGCGTGGGCGTGCTGCTGCTGGCCGTCGGGCTCGGTGTGCTTATCGGCAGCATTGCGAACAAGAAGACAACGACTCAAGCGGCGGCCGCGCCGCAGGTCATCACCGTGCAGGGCAGCAGCGGGAGCGGCGGCGGCGCGGCGGCCACGAGCACGCCGAGAACGCCGACCAAGGTACACGTCACAAGGAAGGTTCAGGCCAAGCTGAAAGCCGCGGCTGCCGCGACTGCCCCGCCGCCGCCCGCGGTGCAAAAGAAGGCCACGGAGGCCGCCGGCAAGGTGCTCGGCAACTCCAAGAACCTGGCACCGCCTACGGTGACCACCGGTCAGAAATGCAGCAGCAGCCAGGCGGGCTGCTCGGGCGGTACGTTCAACGGCAACTTCTTCGGCCCGTAACAGGAAGGACGATCATGCGATTTCCCGGCCGCTCGAGTCGCCGCAACACCGGACCTTTGACAACCGCCACCACACCCACCGCGATGCCCGCCGATGGCTCGGCTGCCCCGACGGAGAGCCAGATCGTCGACCTCGAACGCCGTCGCGACCAGCTGAAGACGCGCGTCGCCGAGCTCCAGTGGGATCTCGGCGGGCTCGTTTACGAGATGGCGATCCGCGATCGGATCCGCGTCGATGTCCTCGTAAAACGGGCGGCCTGGCTCCAGGACGCCGACTCCGAGCTGTGCGAGATCGAACGGATTCTGCGCCTTGAGCAGACGGCGACCGCCGGTGTGTGCGGCTCCTGTGGGTCGCCGCACAGCACGGGGGCGTCGTATTGCTGGCAGTGCGGCCAGCCGATCCTGCAGCAGATACCGAGCGACTCGATCTTCTCCTAGAGGAGCTCAGCCGAAGCGCCCGGCCACGTAGTCGCGGGTCCGCGAGTCCGACGCGCCTCGGAAGATCGTCTCCGTGTCGCCGTACTCGATCAGCGTCCCAAACCGGTCGGGACCGATGGTCTCGAGGCTGAAGAACGCGGTGCGGTCGGCGACCCGCGCCGCCTGCTGCATGTTGTGGGTGACGATCACGATCGTGAAGCGGTGCTTGAGGTCGTGCATCAATTCCTCGATCGAGGCGGTGGCAACCGGGTCCAGCGCCGAGGCGGGCTCGTCGAGCAGGAGCACGTCGGGTTCGATCGCGATTGCGCGGGCGATGCACAGACGCTGCTGTTGACCGCCTGACAACCCGAGCGCGCTGTCGCGCAGGCGGTCCTTGACATCCTCCCACAGCGCCGCCTGCCGCAGCGCCCGCTCCACTCGCTCGTCCAGCCGATGCTTCATCCCGAGGTTGCGCGGCGCCCAGGCGACGTTGTCGTAGATCGACTTCGGAAACGGATTGGGCTTCTGGAAGACCATCCCGATCCGGCGGCGCACCTCGACGCGGTTGGCGTCGCTCCCGTACAGATCGTGGCCGTGATACAGAACTTGGCCCTCGAGCCGGAAGCCCACGATCGCGTCGTTCATCCGGTTGAGGCTGCGGATGAAGGTGGACTTGCCGCATCCCGATGGACCGATCACCGCGGTGACGAGGTTGCGATAGACCTTCAGCGAGGTGTCGGCCAGGGCGCGGTTCTGCCCGTAGTAGACCGCCATGTCGCGGATGTCGAACACCACCGCGCGGCTCGGCTCGGGTCCTCCGCCGTTGATCGAAGACGATGTCGCTGAGCTAAGCGTCGACTCCATGCGCAGCCGCAGGCGACCTGGTGGCCCGTGGTCGCCCGGCACGCCGCCACCGGTCCGGTCCCCGGCTGTCATCGCGCCATCTTCGTACGCGTGCGCGCCAGCCACAGGCGCGCACCGATGTTCGCAATCAGGATCATCAGCATCAACAACAGGGCCGCCCCCCACGCCCGCGCCACGGCCTCCGGGATTGGCAGCTCGACCGAGGTGAAGATCAGCATCGGGACGGTGGGCACGCCGTGGAAGATGTCAAGCGTGGTCTGGCTGGGGTTGTAGATCGAATCGAGAATAAGCACCGGCGCGGTCTCGCCTGCCGCTCGGGCGATGGCGAGGATGGCCCCCGTGGCGATCCCGCCGACCGCGGATGGGAGGATCACCGTGAGGACCGTGCGCCAGCGGTTCACCCCGAGCGCGTCGGCCGCCTCGCGCAGGCTGCCGGGGACGAGCAGCAGGACTTCCTGGCTGGCGCGCGCCATGAGCGGGACCATCACGATGGCGAGGGCAATCGAGGCCGCGAAGCCCGACTGAACGTGTTGCGGAATCACGATCAGCCCGTAGATGAACAGCCCCACCACGATCGTGGGCAGGCCCTGCATCACGTCCAGCGCGAGCTTGAGAAAACCGGCCACTCGTGACCGCGGGCCGGCGAACTCGGTCAGGTACAGCCCTGTCAGCACTCCGATGGGCAGCGCGATCACCGCGCCCAGGGTGACCACCTCGATTGTGCCGAGCAGGTAGTTGAAGATCCCGCCGCCTGCCAACCCCTGGGGGTTCCGGAAAGCGAAGGACAGGCTGAGCGATGACACGCCCCGCACGAACACGCCGTAGACGACAATCACGAGCATCGCCACTGCGAACAGCGCCGCCGCGGTCGCAATGGCTCGCACGATCCGGTCGACGACGGTCCGCCGCCGCAGATTGCCCGATGCAGTCAACGGCGCCCTCGGATCGAACAGCCCGCTGTCGCCGAGCACGAGCCGAGAGGCCGCGCTCACAAGACTCCTCCGCCGAGGGTCCGGTTGACGTCGAACCGGCTCGCAATCGCCCTCGCCGCGATGCTCGTGATCATCCCGATCACGACGAGGATCAGGCCGCAGTAGAACATCGCGGCCAGGTGCAGGTTGTTGAGCGCGCCCTGGAACTGGTTGGCGATGCGCTCGGCCAGGGTCGACCCAGGCTGGAACAGCGACCCATGGATGGCGTTCACGTCGCCGATCACGAACGAGACGGCGATCGCTTCGCCGAGCGCACGTCCTAGTCCCAGGACCACCGCCGCGCCGACCCCAGAGGCGGTGCTCGGCAGGACGATGCCGCGGATGACCTCCCAACTCGTCGCGCCGAGCGCGGCGGCGCCGTCCTTGAGCTCCTCCGGAACGGTCAGGAACAGGTCCCGGCTCAGTGCGGAGATGATCGGCAGGATCATCACGGTGAGCACGATTCCGGCACTCAGGACGCTGATCCCGATCGTCGACGGGGCGCCGAACAGCGGGATGAAGCCCAGCGCGTCGTGCAGCCCGGGCTCCAGGTGCTTCACGAACGGAACCAGCACGACCAGTCCCCAGAAGCCGTAGATGATGCTGGGGACAGCGGCGAGCATCTCGACCAGCGGGCCGACCGTTGCGCGCACCCGCGGCGTCGCGATCATGCTCAGGTAAAGGCCGATGGCGATCCCCAGCGGCGTTGCCAGCCCCAGGGCGAGCGCCGAGCTGACCGCCGTGCCGTAGATCAGCGCGCCGGCGCCCTCGATGTTGAAGCCAGGCTTCCAAGTGGTGTGTCCCAGGAAGCCGAACCCGAAGCGCGAGACCGCCGGAGTTGCGTCTTTGACCAGCTGGTAGACGAGGTCGAACAGGGTCACCACGACGAGCAGCCCGGCCAGCGCGCACAGGGCGAACAGCACCCGATCGCCGAGCCGACCGGCGCGCGCAGGCCGCCTTCGCGCGCGTGTCCGTGAACCGACTCGACCCGGTGTCAACGTGCTCCTCGCGGACACGGCGGGCAGCGTACGGAAAACCCGCCACCGGCCAACGTGAGGCCACCCGATGCTCACAGCCTTTCAACAACATGGTCACAAGCTGGCCACAGTTGCCTAAATCGGGATCGGGGATGCTTGTGCCCGCTCGCAGGGGCGGCCGGGCCACTCGAGCTGTATCGGCATTCCCCAGAGGAAAGGAACACGCATTGCGCTCGAAGCTATTGGCCAGGCTCACGTACGCGGGGCTGGTCGCGGGCTGCGCCTTTGGCCTCAGCACCGCCGCGGCCTCCGCCGCCACGCTAAGCGGGGCCGGCTCGACACTTGTCGCCCCGATCGAGGCCGAATGGGCCACCGCCTGGGGCAACTCGACGGGTAATAACGCCACCTACGCAGCGGTCGGGTCGGGGAGCGGATACAAGGACATCGCGCAGGGGTTGGTCGACTTCGGCGCCTCCGATGCTCCGCTGTCGGTGTATTCGACGCCCCCGTGTGCCAACTGTGTTCAGATCCCGTGGGCACTGACCGCAACGGGTGTCAGCTACCGCATCGACGGCCTCCGGCTGCCGCGTCACACCAATCTTCATCTGACCGGAGGGGTGCTGGCCAAGATCTACCTGGGCCAGATCACCAACTGGGCCGATCCGGCGATCCGCGCCTTGAACAAGGGCGCGCATATCCCCAGCACGCCGATCACGGTCCTGTGGCGCAACGACGCATCGGGTGACACCTACGCATTTACTCGGTACCTCTCGGACGTCTCCGGCACCTTCGCCGGAAAGGTGGGCAGCTCGACCACGGTCAGCTTCCCGGTCGGCGTGGGAGCGCGCGGCAACTCCGGCCTAGCCAGCACCCTCGCCGGCACCAACGGCGGGATCGCCTACATCGCGGTCTCCTACCTGATCGCGAATCGTCTGCCGGCGATCGGGATCAAGAACGCGGCCGGCCGATACGTGGTTCCGAACCTGAGCGCGATCGAGGCCGCCGCTTCTGTAGTGCGCGGCGTGCCGTCGAACAACCAGGTAACGATCGTCAACCCGCCGCGGCGCGCCACAAGCGCATACGTGATCTCCACATTCACCTACTGCATCGTGCCGACGAACGCCAAGCAGGGAGCCCTGCTCCAGTCGTTCATCGACTACGCGCTCGGCGGCGGTCAGCGCTTCGGACCGGCGCTCGACTTCGCGCCTCTGCCAAAGGTGGTCCTCCGTGCGGCTCGAGCCACGGTGGGCGCCATCCAGTGATCGGGGTGAGATGAAGTCAGCGTAGGTCCGGGCGCAAGCACGCCCGCTCCCGGCGGCTGTGTTGGATCGTCAGTTCGCAGGCGAGTCGGACTGTCGAGCAGGCTAGTTCGATACCAGAGAGACCAGGAGGTACCCGTGAGACGTCGTATCTGCCTCGTTGGGATTGCGATCGCTGCCGTCCCATTCGCAGCCGGTATTTCAGTCGCGGCCGCAGCAACCAAGAGCGCGGTGGCGGCCAAGCCCGTCGTGCTGAAGTGTCGTATCGCGCTGGGCACGGTACCTCCGCCCGGCTCCCCGGCGGTGGACCAGCCGCCAGCGAACGGATCGCAGTACGGCACCGTCCATTGCGCTGGCGCATCCTTCGGCTGGGGAGTCGAAAAGGACACCTTCAAGGTGCCCGACAGCGGCGACACGGTCGGCAGCTACGTCCAGTACTTCAGCGACGGGTCGATCCGCGGGAGGTTCGACCTGACGCCAAGGGAAGGCGACGGGTCGTTGTCGTCGCCGAGCAGCTTCACGAGTCAGGCGTGGGCTGGCACGGTTACGGTGCTCAGCGGCACCGGCAGCCTCGCCCAGGCAACCGGCAAGAAGGGTGTGCTCAGGTGTACGAGCGGCGACACAGTGCACCTAACCTGCACTGAAAAACTGAAGCTGAATCAGCTCTGAGGCTGCGACTCGCGGCTGACGCACGCCGGCGTCGGCCTCGACCGGAGCGGAGCCGGTGCTAGAGCATCATGACGGTGGCGAGGGAATCGGCACTTGGTCGAGGTGCGAACCGTCGCGATGACGACTTGCCGACGACACCTCGGATGGGCCTTGGCCTCCCGGACGGTGAGCGGGTCATCGGACGCTCCGTCGCCGACCGAAGGCGGGTCGGCCCCGAATCGTAGTGGACCAGACCTGCTGGGTCGGGCCGCACAAG
>JAFAZZ010000137.1 GCA_019239375.1 Solirubrobacterales bacterium
ATGGCCACCCGGCCGGACACCCGTGGCCGCGGCGCCGGCTCAGCGATCCTGCAAGCGCTTGTGCAGCACGCGATCGAGCGCGGCGCCGCGCGCGTGTGGTGCCACGCTCGCACGCCGGCGCGCACGCTTTACGAGCGGTCGGGCTTCGTGGTCGCCTCGGAGGAGTTCGAGCCGCCCCAGATCGGTCCGCACTACCGGATGGAGCTCGCGGTCGAACAGACGCCCGCAGCGCCGCACTTGGGAAGAAACTCCAAATAGTTCGGACCTTCTTCCCATCCGCTCCCCGCCACCCCCTGACTGCGCCACCGGCTAGGCTTCCGCGTCGTGGCGAGGACGGTTCGGGTCGAGCGGGTGCAGACGCCGGATGGCGTGATGGACGCCCACGTGTCGCTGCCCGAGTCCGGCTCTGGCCCCGGGATAGTCGTGATCCAGGAGATCTACGGTGTCGGCGACTACATCAAGGAATCGGTCGACCGCCTGGCCGGGCTTGGATATGTCGCGCTGGCTCCCGACCTGTACTGGCGGATCGAGCCGGGGATCGCGCTCGAACACGACGAGGCTGGCCTGGCGAAGGCGTTCCAGACCCTGCAGAAGCTCGACCAGGAACTTGCCGTGCGTGACTCGATCGACGCCCTCAAGGCTCTCCGTGAGCTCCCCGAGGTCACCGGCGAGCGAGCCGGCGTGCTCGGCTTCTGCCTGGGCGGCACGCTGGCCTTCCAGGTCGCGATCCAGGACGATCCGGACGTCGCCGTCTGCTACTACGGATCGGGCATCGCCGGCGCACTCGACCGCGCCGACGCGATCTCCTGCCCGGTCCTTTTCCACTTCGGCGGCCAGGACCAGTACATCCCGCGCGACCAGATCGACCGCGTGTGCGCCTATGCCGATTCACACCCGGACATGGAGTGCCACATCCAGGAGGATGCCGGCCACGCCTTCGACAACCACGAGGCCCCGATGTTCCACCACGCCGGGGCGGCCGCGCGCGCCTGGGAGGTCACGAAGGCGTTCCTGGCGCGCACCCTCCCGGCGTGACGCCCGGTCGCATTAGACGTGGCTAGCGTAGGATGCCCGCCCACTGAGACGGCGCTGGCCGCGAGACGCCCCCCGCGCCGCCGCGAGCATCAAACCACCGCGGCTGAGCTCGGTGAGCCGATGGACCTCCACCGGATTTGCTCCAACGCCGCGGACTGCGCGGCTCCCCAACGCAAGAAGATCGCGGCGCCCGCTATCGCCCCACCAGCGCCAGCGCCTCCTCGTGCAAGAGGCCGTTCGTGGCCAGGGCGTCGCCGCCGTCGACCGTCCGAACCCCGCCCAGGTCCGTGAACCTCCCGCCGGCCTCCTCGACGATCACCTGCGGCGCGGCCAGGTCCCACAGCGACACTGCGGGCTCGCAGCCGATCTCGGCCACTCCCTCCGCCACCAGCATGTAGATCCAAAAGTCGCCGAACCCGCGTGTGCGCCAGCAACGCCGGGCCAGCGTCAGCAGCCGGTCCAGACCGCTCGGGGTGTCGTCCCACCCGTCGAATCCCGACACGCACAGCTGGGCGTCCTCGAGTGCGCGCACCGCCGAAACCCGGAGCGGGCGCGGCTCTCGGGACAGGCCGTCAGAGGCGAACGCGCCGGCCCCGCGAGCCGCCCACCAACGCCGGCCCAAGGCCGGCGCCGACACCACGCCTAGCATCACCCGATCGTGCTCCTGCAGGGCCAGGAGCGTTGCCCACACCGGAATCCCCCGCACGTAGTTCTTGGTCCCGTCGATCGGGTCGACGATCCAGCGCCGCCCGCCCGGGGCCTCCGACGAGGATCCGAACTCCTCGCCCACGATCGCGTCGCCTAGGCGGACCGCGGCCAGCCGCTCGCGCAGCGTGCGCTCCACGGCGGTATCCGCCTCGCTGACCGGCGTGAGGTCCGGCTTGGTCTCGACCGCGAGGTCGGCCGCGCGGAACCGTTCCAGCGTGATCGCGTCGGCCACGTCGGCCAGCTCGAGCGCCAGCGCCAAGTCCTCCGAAGGAGCAGCCACGGCCCGGATCCTACGCGCCAGCTCGCTACCCTCCCGCCTCCATGGCGGCCAACGACCTCGAGCGCGAGACGACCGACGTCCTGCGCCAGCTCGTGCGCTTCAACACGGTCAACCCGCCCGGCAACGAGCGTCCCGCGATCGAGTTCCTGGCCGGGTACCTGCGCGAGGCCGGCTTCCACACCGAGCTACTTGCCGCTGACCAGGACCGGCCGAACCTGGTCGCGGATCTGCCCGCAGACCGACGCGCGGCCGGGCACACCCTGTGCTACCTCGGCCACGTCGACACCGTGCTGGCCGATCCATCCGAGTGGACGCACGATCCATGGTCTGCAGACGTCGTGGACGGCTTCCTGTGGGGCCGGGGCGCGATCGACATGAAGTCGCAGGTGGCCGCGGAGGCGGTCGCGGCGGCGACGCTTGCCCGGGGCGGCTGGCGCCCCGGGTCCGGGGCCCTGAAGCTCGTGTTCGTCGCCGATGAGGAGACCGGCGGCGACTTCGGCGCCCACTGGCTCACCGACAGTCACCCCGATCGCGTGCGCTGCGACATGCTCCTCAACGAGGGCGGTGGCGAGGTGTTCGAGTTCGGCGGCAGGCGCCGGTATGGCGTGTGCTGCGCCGAGAAGGGGATCTTCCGCTTCAAGCTGATCGCGCACGGCGACGCCGGCCACGCCTCGCTGCCGAGGACCGGCGACAACGCGCTGCTCAAGCTTGGACCGGTGCTCGAGCGGATCGCCGGCGCCCAGCCGTCCTTCGAGCTGACCGAGGCGCCGGCGGCGCTGCTGCGCGGGCTGGGCTTCGATTCCGGGGACCCCGCGAAAGCGCTCGGCCGGATCGCCGCCTCCGAGCCGGGGCTCCTCACCCAGGTGGAGCCGATGCTCGGCGTGACCCTCGCTCCGACCATGGCCCACGCGTCGGACAAGATCAACGTGATCCCCTCGCGCGCCTACCTCAAGATCGACTGCCGCGTGCCGCCCGGCCTCGGCGAGGATGCCGCGCGCCGGCGGATCGCAGATGTGCTCGGCGACACGGCGGACGGGCTCGAGATTGAATTCACCGAGAAGGTCATCGGTAACGCGTCACCACTCGAGAGCTCCCTGATGGAGGCGATCGACCGGTGGGTCCGGACCAACGACCCGGGCGCCGAGACGGTCCCGCTGATCCTCCCGGGGTTCTCCGATTCGCGGTGGTTCCGAGAACAATTTCCCGAGTGCGTGGCCTACGGCTTCTTCCCCCAGCGTCACATGACCCTGGCCGACACCTCGCCGCTCGTCCACAACGCCGACGAGCGGATTGACGTGCGCGACCTCGGCTTCGCCGCCGCCTGCTACCGCGACCTGGCCCGCGAGCTGCTGGGCTGAACGCCCGCCGGCGCGCCGGCCCGCGAGCTCTCGACTGAACGCCCAGGCGCCCGGCGCCCCGCCCGCCGGGCGCCTGGGAAGAAACTTCAGGATCGATTCGTTTTATCCCGAGCGCCACCGTCAGCCGCGACGGGCGTACCCCTGGTCGGCGCCGCCGCCACCACCGATCGGCTCATAGAACAGGTAGTTGCCGATCCAGGCGGTGTAGTGAGCTCCCGGTGAAGTCACCGGATGGAAGCTCGCTGCGTCATTGGTGCTGCCGCTGCCGTTGTACCGCGGGATCTCCGGGTACGGATAGACCGGCCGGGTCGCGGTGCTGCCGTACTGAACGGTGAGCTGGCTCGGTGCGCTCCCGGCCTCGACCCACTGCACCATCGGATAGATCATGTCCGGCACGGTCGCCCCCGCGTAGCTCCCGCCGCAGTGGTAGACCGACGGCACCATGAACAGCCGGGCGAACTGCTGGGTTGTGCGCAGCCCACCCATCCGCCGCGAGAGCACGTCGTAGTAGTCGACGGTGCCCGATGGCGGGATGCCGTTGTCGGACCACCCCTGCCACATGATCAGCTTTCCGCCGTGCGCCCGGAACGCCCGCAGATCGGTCGACATCGCGTCCCAGATGTCGGCCATCGGGAACATCGAGCGGAATCCGGCGTCGTCGAACCGCCACTGGAACGGATCCGGCCCCAGCTGCCCGACCGGCAGGAGCTGGTAGCGCAGGTAGGGCAACGACAGCCCGAAGTAGTCGAGCGACGCCGTCGTCGGCACCTTGCCGCCATTCTGGCTCGGCGGCAGCTCGAACGCCGACCAGCCGAGCTCGGACCCGTACGGTAGCCCGCCCGGGTAGAGCAGGCGTCCCCGCGGGTCGGACGGTCCGGCATAGAACTCGCGCGCCACCGTCACCTGCGCCGGCGTCAGGCAGGAGGTGCTGTCGGTCCCCGCAGGACACTGGATGCTCGCCGGATCAAACTGGCAATTCTGCGGGTCGGTGATGATCCCGTCGCTCACGCCGTCATCACCGGCGCAGGCCTTGATCACCGCGGAGTGGAGCGCCGGCAGCGTGTCGTCGGTGAGGATCGCGTTCCCCTGAGCGTCGGTGTTGACCCGGACGTCCCAAGTCTGGTGCTCGGCGTTGAGCGGCCCCGCGATGATCTCCGGCGCCCCGGCGATGATCCCGTCGAAGTCGTCCGGATAGCGCTCGGCCATCTCCATCGCCTCGCGTCCGCCGTCCGAGCACCCGTTGTAGTACGAGCGGTTCGGCGGCTGGCCGTAGAAGTAGTTGATGATGTAGCGCGCCACCACGTACAGCGCCTGCTCTGACTGGTAGCCGTATTCCAGTCGCAGCTTCTGGTCGTTGAAGGCGAACAGCCCGCCGCCGCCGAGGCCGCCGGAGCTGACGTGGCCTTCGTCGTCGGTCGCCATGGCAAAGTCGCCGCCGAGCTGGGCGTCGCACGACGGGAACGTCTGAGCCGAGACCGTGCCGCAATAGCCGCCGCAGCCGTTCTGCAGGTAGCGCCCCTGCCATGTCTTGGTCGGCAGCTGCAGGTCGAAGTGGGTCTGCGGCGCGATCATGCCCTTCACGTCGCAGTACTCGGGATTGGCGGGCGTCGTGGCGTTCCCCGGCGAAGCCGCTACCACGGTCGCCGACGCGACCGCCGTCGGATACCGCGGCAGTCCGGCCAGCGAAGCCAGGCTGGCGATCGAAGCGCACGTCTGGTTGGCCGGGATCGTTGGGCTGGTCGTAGCGAGTTTGGCTGACGCAGCGGCCAAACGAGACTGCGCCGCGCCCGCGACGCCGCCGCTCGCAGAGGTCAGGAGCACGACCAACACAACCGCCGCCGAGACAGCCAGGGCCGATGCGCCCCACGCGCGGCGAGCACGGATTCGCTTCAGCATCTTGTCCCTCCCTCGTCGAAGCAAGCTCAAGCCGACCGGTCCTGGAACCAATGGTTGCGCCCTCACGACGCGCGCGCAACCAACCGTGCGCCGACGATCAAGAACAGGGGCGTGAATAGACTTCGGCGCATGGCGACGCAGACCCAAGTGCGCCTCGATCCGGCCATCTTCCGGCTGCCGGTCGACCGGATCAGGCAGGGCTACTACTCCGACGCGTACTTCGCCTACACGAAGGCGACGCTCGAGGCCGAAAAGCACCACCCCCGCGTCACCATGCAGGTGTTCCAGAAGAAGGACTCGGTGCTCGGCGGGATCGACGAGGCGATCGCGGTCCTCAAGCTCTGCTCGGGCCATGAAGAAAACGGCGCTTGGATCACCGGCTGGAACGACCTCGAAGTGCACGCGTTGCGCGAAGGCGACCAGATCGCGCCCCGCGAAACCGTCATGACCATCGAGGGCGACTACAGCCTGTTCGCGCACCTCGAGACCGTGTACCTCGGCACCCTCGCGCGCCGCTCGCTGATCATGCGAAACGTCCTCCAGGTGGTCGAGGCCGCCGGGGGCAAGCAGATCTTCTACTTCCCCGCCCGGCACGATCACTGGCTGGTTCAGACCGGCGACGGCTGGAGCGCCCACGTGGCCGGCGCGATCGGCGTCTCGACCGACGCCCAGGCCTCGTGGTGGGGCGGGCGCGGGATGGGCACGGTCCCGCACGGCCTGATCGCGGCGTACCACGGCGACACCGTCAAGGCGGCGAAGGTGTTCGCCGACCGCTACCACCAGGACATGAACATCACGGTGCTCGTTGACTTCGAGAACGACTCGGTCAGGACCGCGCTGGAGGTGGCCGACGCGCTCGGCCCCCAGCTGTGGGGCGTGCGCCTGGACACCAGCGAGGATCTCGTCGACCGCAGCCTCTGGACCGAGATGGGCGGATTCAAGCCGACCGGCGTCAATCCACGGCTGGTCGAGAAGGTGCGGGGCGCGCTCGACGGAGGTGGCTACCAGAACGTGCGCATCGTCGCCAGCGGTGGCTTCACGGTCGAGCGGATCCGCGAGTTCGAGGCCAAGGGCATCCCGGTCGACGCCTACGGGGTGGGCTCGTCACTGATCCGCGGCGACAACGACTTCACCGCCGATGTGGTGTGCGTGGACGGGCGTCCCTGCGCGAAAACCGGACGGGGCTACTCACCGAACCCGCGGCTCGAGAAGGTTGAGTGAAATGCTGTCGACCATCGACCACGTCGGCGTGGCCGTCGAGTCCATCGACGCCGCTCTCGCGCTCTACCGCGACGGCCTCGGCATGCCCCTCGTCCACCGCGAGACCGTTTCCCAACAGGGCGTCGACGCGGCGTTGCTCGACGTCGGCGATTCCCACATCGAGCTGCTCGAGCCCCTCGGCCCGGACACCACCGTCGGGAAGTTCCTGGCGCGCCGGGGTTCCGGCCTGCACCACGTCGCCTACCGCGTGGCCGACATCACCGAGGCCCTCAGCACGCTGAGCGCCGCCGGCCTGCGACTGATCGACGAACAGCCGCGCACCGGCATCCGCGGCTCCAAGGTAGCCTTCATCCATCCCTCCTCGACCGGCGGCGTCCTCACCGAGATCGTCCAACCCTGATATGCCAGACGACAAACCGCAGAAGATCTCGATCGGCTTCGACGGCGGTCAGGTGCTGGGCGCGCGCGTGCAGCCGACCGAGCTGACGAAGCTCCGCCAGGCCCTTGGCACCGACGGCTGGCACGAGCTGACCGCCGAGGACGGCACGGTGGCGCTCGACCTCAAGCGCGTGCTGTACGTCCTGGTGGATCACGAAGACCACCGGGTCGGGTTCGGCAGCCCCCGGTAGCGCTGTTACTGCGCCCCGCTACGCTCGGCACCCTCCGAATGGTGTCGCGGCAGGCCGTTACGCGAGGCACGGATGCCAAGCGGGCCGTCGCCGCGACGCCGTTCCGCCTTGCGTCCATGCCCGCGGGTCGCCAGCCGGCGATCGAGCGCCGGCGGGTCAGTCGGCGCCCGCCCGGACCCGGGCGGTGCAGAGCACCGTCCAGGAGACCAGGCAGGACGCCGCTGCCCCCGTTGACCGAGAGTCACCAGGCGAGACCCTCGATCACGTCCCGCTTACCGGCCCGTCGTGCTCGCCACGAAGGACCTCGCCGCGGTCACCTGACCGACTCCTGCGATGCTGAGCGACCCGTCGGCGGCCACGCGCAGACGCTTGCTGTGCGCCAGCAGCCGTCGTCCCTGCTTGGTTAGCGCGATCTTGATGGTCATCACGCGCCCACCGGCGATCGTGACATTCACCTTCGCGATCAGCATGCCCTTCCTGCCCTTGGCCGCCGGCAGCCGCCAGTTCACGGTCACGTGTGTCGCCATCGGCATCTTGACCGAACGCGAGTAGCCGCCGTGCTTGAGCAGAGCCGGGATCTTCCCGTTCTTGCCCGACGGGACCAGGAGGCCTATCAGCAGGCTCCCCAGCTGAGCCCGTGTCGGCAGGGCCGAGGTCGACGGAGACCCCGGATTCGACGGTGCCGCCGGGCCAGTGGGGGGTGCCGGGTTCGACGGCGGGGTCGGGTTCGACGGCGGTGCCGGAGTGCTTGGCACCTGGGTCTGGGTCAGAGTCGCCGTACCTGACGGCCCGGGCGAGACCGAGGTGTCGGTAGCGGTGATGGTGACCGGGTGAGGCGTCGTCGAGCTGGTGATGGTCGCGGTGTACGTGCCGTCGCCGTGGTCGGACATCGACCCGAGCTTCTCCCCGGCGTCGGACGAGGAGAACACGACGTGCTCGCCCGGCACCGCGTGGCCCTGGGCGTCGGTCAGCCGGGCGGTGGCGATGGCGGTCGAGGTTCCGTCGGCGAGGATCGATGCCGGCGAGACCGAGACGGCGACACTCGAAACCTGGCCGGCGGTCTGATTCAGCGTCACCTGTCCGGTGGTCACGGGCGCCACCGCGGAATCTGTCGCGGTGACCGTAACCGGATGCACGGTCGTGGAACTCGTGATCGTCACGGTGTAGGTCCCGTTGCCGTTGTCGGTCGCGGTGCCGAACTTCACCGCCGTGTCGTTCGAGGTGAACGTCACGGGGTCGCCCGCCGCGGGCTTGCCATCAGGGGTCAATGTCGCGGTTGCAGTGCTCGTCGACGTGCCGTTGGCGACGATCGAAGCTGGTGACAGCGACACCGCCAGAACGTCCACGGGCCAAGTCGTCGTGGCGGTATACGTGCTCGTTCCGACCGGCACGCTCGTCCAACCGGACTGTGTGCCGCCGTACATGGACCCCACCGTCGTGATCCCGCTCAGCGGAGCCTCGACAGCGCCGGATCCCGAGTTGGTGATCGTCACCTGGTTGCCCTGGATGTAACCGCTCACCGTGGTGTTGGCGCCCCACGTCGCCTGCTGGCTCAGCAGCGTCCCGATCTGGGCCATCGTTGCCTGCTCGATCGGCGCGCTGGCGGCGAAGTACTGGTTGTACTCGGCCAGCAGTGGGTTCATCGTCTCGTAGTACAACCCGTCGCCCTGACCGTTGACCGACCCGGTGTGTTGAGACATCAGGTTGGTCTGATGGAAGTAGTGCGGACGGGGGTCATTGCCCATCATATGCTGGAACATGCCCTGGTCGATGCTCTTGACGATCTGGTCGATCGTGAACGGCGTGCCGGCCGGGTTGCATGTGGTGACGCCCGTGACCGGCTTGCACGTCGGCAGGTCGTAGAGCGTCTGGTACTCGTCGACCTCCTGGGCGTTGGTCGAGACGTTGTAGTAGATGTTGGTCGGGTAGCGCGGTATCGCCGTCGCCCCGGCATCGGTGAACGTCGAACCGGCGGTGTACTGGCCGGCTGGCGCCGAGCCCGTGGTGAACGAGCTGTTGGCCGGGTTCGGGTAGGGCTTTGACGCATCCGCGCCGAAGTACTTGATCCCGCCGCCGGTGGTGGCCCCGAAGGCGCTGTCGAGCACCGGATTCTGCTCGTAGGCGCTCTCGTTCGCGGTGCTGGTGGTCGGCGGGGTAGCCGTCGTGCCGGCCGTGCCGGTGTCGGTATATGACTTCTCGATCGGCCCGCCACTCGTGGTGTCGGTGGTGGACACCGGATTGACGAAGTCGGTCGCCGGGGTTGCTGGGACGGTGCCGATCAACGTCCATGCTCCCACCGTGGTCCCGGTGACCGGGGCGCGGTAGATCTTGTAGTCGGCCGCGTGGCACACGGCCGTCCAGCTCAGCGTGACCGAGCCGGTCGCGCCAACGGCGAGTGGCGCCGATATGGACGCCGCCGACTCGCCGGCCGCGGCAACCCCGGTGGCGGTCGGCGCAGCTGTGTTGAACTGATCGCTGATCGCGTACTCGTAAGTGCCTGCCGTCAGCGTGCCTCCAGCGCCCGGTGTCGCCGAGGACAGCGACGGTGGATCGACCTGTCCAGGGTTGCCCGGGATCAGGTTGGCCAGGCCGGAGTGCTCTCCGGTGATGACCACGTTCGGGTTCTCGCTCCCTAGCGCGGCGGTCGGATCCGTGCTCGACGTGAGCCCGAGGCCGCCCTTGATCGGGTCGCCGACCGATGCGGCCTTCGATCCCCAGGCCGTGTTCTGGTTCAGCTCCGCCTCGATGTAGTTCTGCGTCGCGCAGCCCTCATCGATGTTCGGGTGATCCCAAGTGTGGTTGATCCAGGCGAAGTCATCGGTGTACGGCTTCCCGGTCGCCGGATCGGAAGCCTGGAATGCCGCCAGGAGCGGATCGGGGCAGGGATTCGCGGTGCTGCAGCTGCCCGAGCCGCCTGATCCGCCGCTGCTGCCCGTGGTCCCGCTGCCACTGTCGCCCGCGCCGACCAGGCTGCTGCCATCCGCCACGGCTACGCTGCCCGCGCCGTTGAACAGCATGTCGACCCGGAAGTGGTTCGCCGCGGACCACTGGGCGGCTTGATTTACGTCGGCCGGCACCTCGCGCAGCGCGTTCGCCGGGTCGAAATCGGTGGTGTGAGCCGCCGTGCTCCACGAGTCATCGGAGAGGAAGTTGTCGTCGATGTGGGTCTCGAGGTAGTTGCGCTGGTCGCCGAAGTACACCCCGCGCGTCGCCCAGGCGATGGCCCCGTGGCGCAGCAGCGCGGACTGCAGCTGGTACTGGTTCTGGTCGAACGTCTCCACCATCTCCTGGACGCCGTCCGGGTGCGTGTAGACGCCGACGAACGCCGAGTTGTTCGGGCCGCTCACCAGAGTGTCGAAGTTCGTCGCGCTGATCGGCGTGGCCTCGTACCCGTAAGTCCCGGTGTCCATCGTGACCGGGGCGGTCGCTTTCAGGTACGGGAACACCTGCTGACCAGCCGTCGTGAGGGTTCCCGATATTGCATCGAGCGCGCCTGTGACGGTAGGAGCGTTCATCCCGTACGTCGACCCGGGGAAGACGTCGCCGGTGATCTGGCGGATGTTGAACTTGTGCTCGTACTGCTCGAGCGCCGTGGTCTCCGAAGACGACAGGTCTGAAACGCAGGTGCCGGTCGAGCAGTCCGTCAGGTTCCCCACCGACTCGATGATGGCGTCGTACTTCGCCTCGGGCGTCCCGTCCGGCAGCGTCGTCGACAGCGTCGAAGCGGTGATCGGCGTGTGGCTTGGTCCGACTAACGTGTCGAACCGGACGCCCTCGCGCTGCAGCGCCGCCTGCCAAGCCTGGAAGTCAGGCTCGGTGCTCGACGTCCCCAGCAGCAGGACCTTCAGGTCGATCCGGGGCAGGGGGGTTGTGGAGGCCGCGGGCGCCGAGCCGGCGCCGGCAAGCACGACGGCGGGGATCAGCGAGCCGAGAAGTAAGGCCCGCCTCCGGACGCCGCCGAACCAAGCGGCGATCCTGCTCAGGAGCGGAAATGAAGTTGACACAGGAGCCTCCATGCGTTGACGCTTTCGACCTGATCCGAGGCTGACACAGACGCGCTGCGTTCGGCGTACGAACCTGCACCGGACTCTGAAGGCGCGCAGTCGCGCCGGGGATGGGTTTGGTCGCCGGTTCTCCGTTCACCCATGAACGCCCGTCGCCCCATCACGCCGAGGCGCGCAGCAGCAGTGTCCACCGAGCCGGACTGGCCACGCGCAGCCGCGAGTAGTTTCCGGGGACCAGCCGGAGCCTGCCGGCCGGGGCATGGCTGTCCAAGAGCAGGAAACCCTGGCCCGTGAACAGCTGGATGCGCTCACCGGATGTGCTCCACTGGAGCACGACGGGCTTCCTCGCAGACAGCGAGCCGATAGCTCGGTTCCCGGTTCCCGCAAAGCTCCTGATCGTCCGCCCTGCTCGGATCACCGGAGGCCTAGGCGTGGGTGCGGCATGGCCAGCGGCCTGCGGCTGCTGAGCCTGAACCGGCCCGCCGCGGTGATCGGTTGTGCCGCACGCGCTGAGGAGTGCGAGCGCCAGAGCGAGAACCGCGGCCCATGCGCATCGAGTGCAAGTGAACTGTCTTACCATCGGACGGTCGGAGTGTGCAGTCCTCTGCGAAGCTCGCCAACCGGCGGCGGGGGCCCTGGTGCGTTCATGGCCTGAACGCCAGTCGCACGACTCGGGCATCTGAGCCCAGCCTCACCGTGTTATCCTTTGACTCGGAATGGATGCCGTACCCATGGATGGGCACGATCCGGGGCAGATCGAGGGGCACTTCGAGGTTCTGGACGGACCTGACACTGAAGTATCGGTGGTCATCGCGGATGACGACGTCGGCATGCGCATCGGCGTGCGCCGCGTTTTGGCCTCGGCCGGCCTCAAGGTTCTGGCCGACGTGAGTAGCGCACCGGAGGCGATCGCCGCCACTCTGTCCACGTCTCCCGACATCTGCGTGCTCGGCACGCAGATTCCGGGAAACGGAATGCTCGCCGCAGAGCGGATCAGGGAGGCTCTGCCCGCGACCAAGATCGTCATGTTGAGCCCGCTCGAGCGCGAGGAGGAGATGTTCGCGGCTCTCAACGCTGGGGCGGATGGGTATGTGGCCAAGTCGATTTCGGCCGAGCAACTCGTCCACGCACTGCGCGGTGTGACCTCGGGTGAAGCGGCGCTCTCGCGGCGGATGACGGCCCGCCTGATTCGCGAGTTCCAAACCCGGGGAAGCCAGCGGCGCCTGCAGATCACGGTGGCCGGGCAGCCGGTCCACCTCACGGCGCGCGAATTCGAGATCCTCGACTGGATGCGGCGCGACGAGTCGACCGCCAAGATCGCCGAACAGTTTCGGATCTCCGAAGTGACCGTCCGGCGTCATGCCTCCGCGATCGTGCGCAAGCTGGGAGCCAGCGACCGCCGCGCCGCGATCCAGTTGCTCAGGGCCAGCTGACCGTAGAGCCTTTCGCGCGCATCCGCGCCCTCCCGGTCCTATACGGCGGCGGGCCTCCCGTCGAGCGCGACGAACGTCTCCCCCGGTTCGGCCGGGATCCAGCCCGACCGGGTGGCGCCGCACCACGTCCCGGCGATCGTGCCGGTGAGCGGAACGCGCAGCTCAGCCCCGGAACGGTTCTCGATCCTCACGCCCGCCGCCTCCCGGTGGGCGACGACCGTCCCAGCGGCACACGCAGCGTCCCAGACAGCGCGATCGCGCAGTGCCTCGCCGACCTCGCCGAACGTCGGCTGGGCGATCGGCATGTCGCGCACCGAGCGCCTGTAACGGTGAAGGACAACGTCAATCAGTTCGTATAGAAGCGCTCCCTCCGGCGCTTGTGCGGCCAGGCCCGAGACGAGGTTGCTCTGGTGGAAGTAGTGAGGACGCGGATCGTTACTCAGCATCGTGACGAAGATGCGCGTCGCTTCGGCGGCCATGACCTGCTCCCACGTCGGCGGCGGGTCGGCACGCCGGTGGGTCCGCCACCGGTCGACGGCCTGGTGCCGAGTCGCGCTGTCGAAGGGAAGGGCGCTGGGATGACGGGGAATGGCGAGCGCCGGACCGACCTCGAACGGAATTCCGGGCGCGGGCAAATCTGCATCCGCACCGATGGCACCGGCCGGGTAGGGCCGGGACGCATCACAGCCGATGTAGCGCACGCCTTTGGCTCGCAAGGCCGGGGCAAGCTCGGGATTCTCGAGCCGCCGGGGCGTCGCCTCGACGTTGGCTAACCCGCTGTGTTCGCCGGTCACGAGCGCGTCCGGCTCGAGCTCGATCCCGACACGGCGAGCCCAATCGAGGTTGCGCTCGATCTCGGCTTCGATCGTCGCCCGCGGGGCCTCGTCGAGGTTGCCGTGAGAGTACGTGTGGTTGATCCAACCAAAGGTGCGGCGTTCGTCCAGAAGCGCATCGAGAACAGGATCAACCGCCACGCCCGCCGCCGCGCAATAGCGTTCGCTCCCATATCCGTTGCAGGCCATGTCGAGGCGAAGATCCCGGGCGCGCGACCATGTCGCGGCCTCGGCGACGTCGTCCGCAGTGATCCGGATCGTCACGCCGGGGTCGTCGTCTGGCCGGTGAGTCACGACGTTCCACGAGTGATTGGCCAGCAGCACATCATCGATGTGAATTGGCAGATAGTTGCGCTCAAAACCGAGATAGCTGCCACCCGAGACCCACGCCAGTTGACCAAAGCGCAGCAGCAACGCATGTGACTGGCACGCGTTCATGGCGAAGGTCTGAACCATCTCCTCGCGGCCGTCACGGTGACGATAGAGCCCGAGCAGTGGCGAGCCGTCGGAAGCCGCCAGCAGGGTCACAAAGCGTGCCGGGCTGATCGGAGCCGCCAGATACCCCCAGCTGCCGGCGTCGAGGTCCAGCGCGTCGCGCAGGTAGGGAAAGACGCGGCGCCCCAGGGGTGTGAGCGACGCCGTGAGCCCGTCCAGGGGGCCGGCCCAGAAAGGAGGACGGAGCCCGTGCACCGGGCTCGGGTAGGCATATGCCACGAGCCGGCGGGTCCCGAGCGTGCGTTCGAGCGCTTGCAACTCGGTTCGCTCGCTGGAGCTCAGGCCCGTCCCGATGGTTTCGGCGCCCGCGACGATCAACGCCTGGAACCGTGAGCGCCTCATGCCGGAGATCAGCTGTGCGCGGCCGTCTCGGTCTTGCAGGCCAAGCACCTCGTACGGCGTCCCCGCGCGGTCGAGCGCGATCTGCCAGGCCAGCAACGACGGCTCGGCGCCGGTCAGGCCCACCAGAGCCATCTTCATCGCCACTCGGCGGCCGGCGGCGCGCCTACGATTGCCAAACACGTGCCTCGTGGCGCCAGCCTTCCAGAGCTGGACGCGGTGAACCAGTGCCCTCGGGGCCTGCTGCTGTTCAGGTGGCTGAACAGTAATCCTGCCCGCTACCCGTGTCTCGGTCGCTGTCGCGTCAAGACAATTCCGGCGCTGACACTTCTGCCCAGCATCGGCCGAGAGAAGGCACTCGCTCCCAGTGGACCCACAAGGTCGAACCGTGATCCGGATCCCGCGCGGCCGTCGTGGCCGGCAGCCGACCCGTGACCGCGGCCTTGGCGGGCGCGTGAGCCACGGGCGCTCGCCGAGCCACGGCCTGGCGGAAGCTCGGACGCGCGTTTTGATGATCACCGAAGGCACCTATCCCTTCGCGATCGGTGGGGTCAGCTCATGGTGCGACGCGGTGATCGGGGGACTGGAGCAGATCGACTGGGAGATCCTGCCCATTGTCGCCGGTGCAAAGCGCCGGCAACAGCACTTCAAGCTGCCGCCGAACGCACGCCTCCTGAGGCCGATCGAGCTCTGGTCCCAGAACCCCGCCCCCCGCGGCATTCCGGGTCGGCGCGCAGACGGCAAGCCATCGGTCCCGGCGAAACTGCTTCGCGGCCTGCTTCCGTGGCACGGCGATCTCGATGATTTGACCGCCGCGCTCGTGCACTGTCGACGCTGCCCGGACGACGTCCGGCGCGAATTTCGGGCGCGCGGCTCATGGCAGGAATACCTCTCGGCGCTCCAGGACATCCTCGAACTGGATGACGAGGACTCGGCCCCGGCACCCGCGTACGACGCAATCGAGGCGGCTCGGCTCTATCAGCTGCTCTACTGGATCGCCCGTACGGCCGCGGTCCAGACGCCTCGCTGTTCGCTCCTGCACGTCACCGCCGCCGGGTGGGCGACCATTCCAGCGCTCGTGCACAAGGCGCTCCATGGGACGCCGATGCTGCTCACCGAACACGGCGTTTACGTGCGCGAGGCGTACCTCGCCTCCGTGCGCGACACATTGGCGTCTCGAGGGGAGCACCACATGTCCACGCGGATCGCCCTGGGACTGACCCGCGCCGCATATGCCACGGCAGATGCGATCGCCCCGGTAACCGAGGCCAACGAGCAATGGGAGCGGGGCCTTGGTGCCGATCCCGAGAAGATTCGCGTCATCCCCAACGGGATTCACCCGATCGGCGCGCCGTTGGCGCCCCCGAACGCCGGCCGAGTCATTGCCATGGGCCGAATCGATCCCCTCAAGGATGTGCAGACGATGCTGCTGGTAGCCGACGAGGTCGCGCACCGCATGCCGGAGGCGCGATTCGAATATTGGGGGCCTGCCACTCCGGGCGAGGAACTCTATGCACAGGCGTGCGAGCGGATGCGCGTACGGCTCGGGCTCGAAGAGCGATTCCGCTTCATGGGGAGAACCGCCGATCCCCATGGCGTGATTCGTAGCGGCGACCTGGTCTTGATGACGAGCATCTCTGAGGCCATGCCGATGACGCTACTCGAGGCGATGGCCCAGGGACGTCCCGCCGTTGCCACCAGCGTCGGCGGCGTACCGGGCGTTCTGCGCGGCTGCGGCATCGTCATGGCTCCGGGCGATGTGCACGGCCTCGCCAGCGCCGTCACGTCCTTGCTGCGCAATCCCGGCCTCGCCGCGCAATTGGGCCGGCGCGGCTACGAACGGCTCCATCGGAGATACACGCTAGAACGCTGCGCCCAAGCCTATGGCGCGCTGATCGACGAGTTGACGGAAAAGGCGCCGACGTGAGGAGCCCTAAAGACGAGCACGCTGCCGGTGTGGTGCAAGCCCGGCTGGGGCGCGCCGCCCGCGACGTCATCGAGGCGACGATCGTGCTCGAGGCGTGGCTGGGAAGACCTGCCCAGGCCGCGATGTCGGCAGCGCGAGATCTGGTCGCGGGAGACGGAGATCCGAAGCCGGGGCGGGGCCGCGTGGACGCACCCGACGAAGACGAGCAGCAGGGGGTCGTCGTCGAGGGCATCGCGCTCGTCCTCTCGATCCTGTCGGTCGCCGCGTGGGCAACTCCACTCGGTCGAGCGCTCGGGGACGGCGTACTCGCCAAGGCGATCGGCGTTGCCCTGCCGACCTCGGTCGCGCTGCAGTGGGCATTGCGAAGCCGCTACCTGAGCCGGCGCAGCGGCCTCGCCATGCTCGCGCGTGATGGCCTTGCCTTCTGCACCGTGACGGCCCTCGTCATCGGGCTGCCCCTGGCCCTGATACCGGCCTGGGGTCCGGTCGCCGCGATGCTCGTGGCGATCTGGGTCGGCGGGACAGTGGTCACCCGCCGCGGCTGGGGATTGCTGTACGCGCTGACGCTGGTGGCGACGAGCGTCGCTCTCGCGCATCATGCGAGCCCGTACCTCGTGCTCGGAATCCTCACTGCGTTCACCCTGGGTGTCGCGCTGGCCGCCGTCCTCACGCGGCGCTCGGCGACCGCCGAGCGAGCCGGCACCGCGTCAAGGGCGGTGATGGCCGGCGTACTGGGAGGCTGCATCGGAGTGCTGCTGGTGGGTGATCCCAGCCTCGGCTGGGGGGTGCACGGCGTGCACCCGGCGATCGCGCTCGTGCCATCGGTGATCGGAAGTTTCTGGGGCGGCTATTACCTGTGGAATCTCTACGAAGCGGTCCCGCGCGGCTTGAGCGGCGTGCCGCTTCATCGGGCCGGGCGTGCGGCCATGACCGATCCGGCGATGATGCTTTTCCTCGGCGCGATCGTGCGCCTCGTGGGTACGACCGTCGTCCTCTCGGGCGTGCTCCTCCTCATCGCGCGGTGGACGCATGGCACCGACGACCTCAGCGTCTTAGTTGCCTTTGGATGCGTTGCTCTCGTCAGCCTCATGGTCGGCCTGCTGGAGTCGCTGGGACGGCGGCGCGCCGCGCTGCTCGCCTGCTCAGCGGCGCTGGCCGTCGAGCTTGCCTGGCCGCGACTGGTAGGCACGCATGTAGCCGGCGGGGCGCTGGCGGCCGGCGCGATCGTTGGGATCGCGCTGACCATACCGCCGCTCCTCGTGCTGCTGTCGCGATCCGGGCGCGTCCTGGCCACGACTCTGTGGATCCAGTAGGCAGTTTCGCCGCGCGGTCGTTCAGGGGATGAACGTCTATCCGTGAAATAGCCGATTCACCGGACGGAGTGGGAGAGGGAACCTTCACCCGCGTTCTTGGCGCTGCGTCGCCTGCAGCACGCTCGCGCATCGCGCCGGGACATAGTCGAGCCGGCTTGAACGGGGGTATCGAATGAGCATCGTGCATAAGCCTTCGGCAGTGGAGCGCCTGCGCCGCTCCATCGATCGGCTCGTCGGCGATGGTGACGCAACTTGGGCGGAAGCCTCGGCCGATGACTGCGCCGAGCTCAAACTGGAACTGCTGCTGTTGCGGGAGGAGAACGCCCGTCTCAAAGCTGACCGCCACCGTCCCGTCGACCTCGGCACGCTGATCGAATACTTGCGGCTCCTCGGCAAGCAACCGGCAAACCCCGCGACCGTCGAGGACGCTTGGCGCATGCTCAGCGACTGCCACGTGGTACGGGAAGCACTTGCACAGGCCTCTTTCGAGATCGAGGCCACGATCTCCGCCCTCGCAGAACAGCTGCGAGAAGGGCCGCGTCCGCTCGGCGAGGTACGGCCCCTGAGCGTCGCGCTTGTCGATGCCCAGCCCGCCGTCGGCGCTCCTGCGAACGCCGATGGCTTGGTACGCACAGCATGAACGCAAATCCCCTTCGCCCGTCGCGGGCGATGGATCAGCAAACCTACGACGCCCTGTGCGATCTGCACGCGTGTGTTCTCGTCCTCGATCACGAGCGCCGCCGGTTGTCTTGTCGTCTCGCCCTACTCCCCCGCCCGGACGCGATTTCGCTTGAGCGAGCTGATCTCGAGCGACGCTATGCGGAGGTTACCGAGGAGCTCGCGGCGCTGGAAGCGACGATCACGCGGTTGCGTGTGAGCGTCGATCCTGAATCGAAGTTCTTGTAGCGCTCACACAAGCCGGCCGCGGACGGCACGGACAGCGGCCTGTATGCGGTTTTCGACCTGAAGCTTGAGCAGTATGTTTGACACGTGGTTCTTCACCGTGTGCTCGCTCAGGAACAACGACCTGGCGATCTCTCGGTTGTCGATCCCGCGCGCCACGAATTTCAGGACCTCGAGCTCACGCGGAGTCAGCTTGGGATCACTTCCGGCTAACTCGTCCTGATTCGGCGCGCGGATCCGGTGGACCAGGCGGCTGGCGATCCGGGGCGAGATCAGGGACTCGCCTCTGGCCGCCGCACGGATCGCCTCCACGATTTGATCGATTGGCTGGTCCTTGAGCACGTATCCGCACGCCCCCGCCAGCAGTGCGTCCATCAAGCTGTCTTCGTCGGCCATCACCGTGATCATGACAACGGGTTTCAGCGGCGCGATTACGGTCAGGCGCTGGGTGGCTTCAATTCCCGACATGCCCGGCATGTTCAAGTCCATCAGGACCACGTCCGGGTCTCGCTCGGTCACCAACTCGATTGCCTCCCGGGCCAACGACGTATCGGCAACCACGCGGATTCCTCGTTCCACCAGTACGCCGACCAGTCCGCGGCGAAACAATTCGTGATCGTCAACCACGATGACCGTGGGTCTCTCTACCGTCATTGCGCGGATTTATCGGCCGAAACCGTCTCGACCTTTAGCTCTAGCGGTCCGCGCTCACCGGCGCAGCAACGACGGGCGGGTGACCCGAGATCATCCATTGAACGCGGAATGGCTCGCGCCAAGCCTTGCCGCGGGCGCGAGCACGGCGTGTAATTGGCTGCACTTTGGCGAGCTAACAGGAAGGAGCCCGCCGTGTGCGGAATCATCGGGTACGTCGGACACCGGCGCAGCCAGGATGTGCTATTCGATGGATTGAGGCGCCTGGAATACCGAGGCTATGACTCCGCAGGGTTGGCATGGCGGGAAAACGGTCGGACAGAGTGCGTCCGAGCAATTGGCAATCTGGATTCGCTCGGCTCGGTGCTGGCGGCGCACTCCGCTGCGACGGACGCCTCTGAATCGGCCGCGGTGGCGACGGCGACCGTATCGGCGGGCATCGCGCACACCCGGTGGGCTACGCACGGAGGCGTCACGGAGGACAACGCTCATCCCCACACCGACTGGAGCGGGCGTGTGCGGATTGTCCTGAACGGAATCATCGAGAACTACCTGGAGCTTCGCGACTTGCTCGCCGACGAGATGATCCAGTGCACCTCGGAGACCGACGCCGAGGTGGTCGCGCAGCTGATCTCGTTCTACTACGACGGAGATCTCTCTGAGGCCGTCCGCAGCACGGTAAGCGTCCTCTCTGGGCACTTCGCGTTTGTCGCGATGTGCGACGATGATCCGGAGACGCTGGTCGGTGTCCGGCGCGAGTGCCCGCTGGTGGTGGGCGTCGGCGATCGCGAGCTGTTCATCGCGTCTTCGATCTCGGCCTTCGTCGAGCACACACCCCGGGTGGTGGAGCTGCACGACGGGGAGATCGCCGTCATGCACCCGTCCGGCTTGACTGTCTTCGACGACAACGGGCTCCCGCGCGATCCGCAGGAGACCAGGGTGGAGCGCGACGAAGATCGCTGCGAGAAGGAGGGCTTCGAGACCTTCATGCTCAAGGAGATACACGAGCAGCCGTCGGCGATCGCGGAGACCCTGCGTGAAACTCGCGCCGCGCTCGCGCCGCGCGAGAATCATCAGCTCGGGCTCGCGCAGCTACGCAACGTCCGCCGGATAATCATCGTCGGTTGCGGCACCTCCTACCACGCGGCGCTGGCGGGGCGCATGGCAATCGAGCGGTGGGCGCGCGTCCCGGTCGAGGTCGATGTCGCCTCGGAGTTCCGCTACCGCGATCCCATCATCGAGCCCGGCACTCTGGTACTGGGCATCACGCAGTCGGGTGAGACCGCCGACACGCTCGCGGCGATGCGGCTCGCGCGGGCCCGGGGCGCGACGGTGGTCGCGCTCACCAATGCCCCCGGAAGCCAGGCGACCCGAGAAGCGGACGCCGTGCTGTTCACCCGGGCCGGGCTCGAGATCGGCGTCGCCGCGACGAAGACCTTCGTTGCTCAGGTCGTGCTTCTGTACGCCTTGGCCCTCGATCTGGCGCGCGCTCAGGACGCATTGGCGCTCGATCGGCTGGCCGAGCTCCAGCGCGATCTCGATCTTCTTCCCGCGCACGTCGAGCACGTCACCCGATCGGTGGATGGACAGATGCGGCAGCTCGCGGAGCGGCTCGTCTGGAGCCCTTTCTTCCTCTACTTGGGCCGCCTGTCCGGGCTCTCGGTCGCCCTTGAGGGCGCGCTGAAGCTCAAGGAGATCTCCTACGTACCGACCGACGCCTATGCTGCCGGTGAGATGAAGCACGGACCGATCGCTTTGCTCGGCCGAGACACGCCAGTGGTCTGTGTGGCCACCGAGGAGGGCGTGCTGCCCAAGCTCCTGTCGAACTTGTCCGAGGTCCGTGCCCGCGGCGCCCAGGTGCTCGCGGTAGCGAGCGAGGGCTGCAAGCAGATCGCCGAGCACGCCGAGCATGTGGTCTACGTTCCCGCCGCCGATTCCCTCCTGCAGGTCGTGGTCGCGATCGTCCCGTTGCAGCTGTTCGCCTACCACCTGGCTCGAGCTCGCGGGCTGAACGTCGATCAGCCACGGAATCTGGCCAAGACGGTCACGGTCGAGTAAACCGATCGATGTTCGGGCGGGTGACCGTCATCGGGGGCGGCCATGGCCTCGCCGCCGTCCTGGCGGCGCTTCGCTCCGAGCCGTGCGAGCTGATCGCCGTGGTCACGATCGCCGATGACGGCGGCTCCTCAGGAGAGCTGCGACGCCGCCTCGGTGGCCCCGCGGTGGGTGACCTGCGGCGCGCGCTGATCGTCCTGGCCGGTGATGAGGCCCCGCTCGCCCGGGCCCTCGGCCGGCCGGTGACGGTCCAAGGGTTCGGACGGCATCCCCTCGGTAACCTGGTCATCCGGTCGCTGGCCGGCGTGTTCGGCGATCTCGCGGCGGCCAGCGACTGGCTCCGGCTCGAGCTCGGGATCCGGGCGCGGGTCATCCCGGCGACGGTCGACAACGTCTCGCTGGTGGCCGAGGTCGGCCGCGGCGTCATCGTCGGCGAGTCGGCGATCGGCACCTCGCAAGCCGCGATCAGCCGTCTGCGCTTCAGCCCCGAGCGACCGCGGGTCAACGACGGCGCCCTCGCGTCGATCGCGACCAGCGACTATGTCCTGCTTGCGCCAGGATCGCTGTTCACAAGCGTCCTGGCGGTGTGCGCGCTGCCGGATGTTGTCCCGGCACTGGCCGCGACTGCGGCGCGCAAGGTATGGATCTGCAATCTGGAGGGCCAGCCCGGCGAGACCGCGGGTATGAGCGCCTTGAGTCACCTGGCCGTGCTCCGGCGCCACGGCATCCGCGTCGATGCGGTGCTCTTCGATCCCGAGGCCGAGGTCTCGTTCGCGCCCGCGCAGCTTGCCCGACGTCGCATCGAGGCCGTTCCGGCCCCGTTGCAGGACGGTCAGCCGGGCATTCACGACCCCGCTCTCCTGCGCACGGCGTTGCGGGGAATTCTTGGCGGCGCTCGTCAAGCCTCATCGGCGGCCGCTTAGCCGCGAGCCGACCGCTACCAGCAGACCGGCCGGTCGACGCTACCAGCAGACCTGCCGGCTGACCCCCAGGTCGAGCCTCTTGCGCATCGACATGAAGCCGAGGGCATTGGCACGGGCGCAGAACTCGCCCGGGGAGAGGTTGTACTCGACCTCGAACACGGCCTTGTGGGCATCGACGAACGGTCGCAGCTTGTCGCACTCGGAGTACTCGAAGCATTGCTCATCGAGCGCGAAGTTGAAGTAGCGTTCGAGGGCCGGAACCTGGTCGAGGTCGTTCTTCAGCGCAATCGAGAGCCCGAACGAGTGGGCGGTTTGCGCCAGCCAGCGGTTGTAGGCGAGTTGGTCGGCGGCCGTCAGCGGGAAGCCGCTGTCGTTTGCGTATGCGTCGACATTGTCGGCCTCTACCCCGTCGAACCCTTTGCGGCGGCAGAGCGAGAAACGCGCCCGCATGATTGGCTCAAGCACGGACAGGCGTCGAATATCAAGCCATCGCTCCCCGGGCCAGCCGTTCGGCCGTCCGAGCAACGATGACCGAAATCGACGTGCATCCGGGCGGTAGCTCTCGTACGTGCCGGCGTCCAGATAACAGATCACGTGACGGCCGCGGCGATGCAGCGCAGCGACGACCGAGGCAGAATTGTCGAACAGGTCGATGTCGAACATCTGAGCCGGCACTGACAGGCTCACCGGCGTCGTCAGTTGCCACTGCCACGTCGTGTGCGAGGCAGGCGTCCAGATGCGGCCCGAGGCGCCAGAGGCAAGCACCGCGAGCGTGGCCGAGATCGCCACCATCATCGCGACCCAGCGTCTCCGTCGGCTCGGTGGGCAGCGGCTCGATGCTTTACCTAGGTTCGACACCGTTTCGTCTTCCGTGATCGTCGACGCCCTGTGGGTGAAACTGTAGCGGCTGGGTCTGGGCTCACCCTGGGCGGAACCTGTCGGTTCGACCCACTAGGCTGCCCAGCCATGGAAACCGTGGTGACCGGAGGTGCAGGGTTCATCGGGTCCAACCTGGTCGACGCGCTTCTCGATCGCGGCGACGGCGTGACCGTGATCGACAACCTCTCCAGCGGCAGGCGGTCAAACCTCGATCAGGCACTGCAGGCCGGCGCCACGCTGCACGAAGCGGACATTCGGGACGCTGACGAGGTCGCCGGCATCATCTCCGCGGTGAGGCCAGAGGTCGTCTTCCATCTCGCGGCGCAGATCGACGTCCGCGCCTCGGTCGAGCACCCGGCCACCGACGCGACCGTGAACGTGCTGGGGACGATCGCCGTACTCGAGGCGGCCAGAACGTCCGGGGTCAGGCGCGTTGTCAACACCTCCACCGGCGGCGGCCTGTACGGCGAGGCCGATTTGCTTCCGACACCCGAAGACTATGAAATCAAGCCGTTGGCCCCGTACGGCCAGGGCAAGTATGCGGCCGAGGGCTACTGCTCGCTCTACACCCGACTCCACGGACTACCGACCGTGTCACTGCGCTACGGCAACGTCTACGGACCGCGCCAGGACATCCACGGTGAAGCCGGGGTGGTGGCCATCTTCTGTGGCCACCTGATCGACGGCCGGAGGCCCACCGTGTTCGGCGACGGCCAACAGACCCGCGACTGGGTTGAGGTAAGCGACGTGGTTCGGGCCAACCTGCTCGCCGCCGAGACCACGCTCTCGGGGCCGATCAACATCGGGCAGGGGACTGAAACTTCGGTGCTTGAACTGCTCGATGCACTGCGCGAGGTCGGCGATGCGGGGCATCTACCCGAGCCGCAGTTCGCTCCCGAACGTCCGGGCGAGGTAAGGCGGAGCCGCCTCGACGTCACCCGCGCCCGCCGAGACCTCGGCTGGGAAGCGGAGGTCGGGCTGAGGGATGGCTTGAGGCGGATTCTTGCGCGGTTGTAGCGGGCCTCATCGCGGCACGATCGCGATGTGACCCTCGCCGTGAGCGATCGCCGGACCGTCGGCGATATGGCGCACGCCGCACCCACGCGCGCCGCAGCGGACCGCGTCGGTCTTCGCTCCGCCTTCGCTGGCCACGACCAGGTCGCCCGGCCGCGCGCCGGCAGCCGCCAATGCGGCCGAGGTCAGCCGCAGCAGCAGGTTGTCGCCCGGATGCGCATTGCCCGGCGTCAGCCGGTCGGCGAGCAGCGCGTCGTAGCGGCCGCGGGCCGGGAGGAACGCCTCGCTCTCCACCCCCGTGTCCCCACCGTGGGGCAAACGCGAGTCCGCGACCAGCAGAGCGCCACCGCCCGGTGTAACTGCGTAGATGCCACCGCCGAGCTCGTCGGGCATGATCAGGTCACCCGCGAAGCGGCCGAAGCTCGCCGGCGCGACGGCAATCCCGCCCTCCACGCGATGGGCTTTCGCCGTGATGCGCCTCACGGCCCCGTGGCAGTCAATCGCGTCGACCGTCGTATGCGGACCCGCGGTCGTGGCCACCAGCAGCCGATAGCCGAAGTGCCCGGTCTCGTCGAACGCGATCCCGTCGATCAGCCCTGGCGCGCGGATCGTGGCGAACGGCCGCACGCGGCCCTGAGGGCCAATCGCCACGACCTCCCGCGGCGACCCGAAGCTGATCGCGTAGACGGTGTCGGCGCCGAAACTACAGCCACGGTGGCTGGACCTGGGCAGCGCGATGTACGCCTCGAGCCCAGGGTTTGAGCGGTACGTGGGGGCGAACGGCCGCAGTGCACCCGACGGCGCGAGCAGCCGCAGGCGACCATCGGCCGCCACCACCATGGATCCATCGCTCCGCGGCCCGACCACGTCTATTGGACTGTTCGCGTGGAC
>JAFAZZ010000362.1 GCA_019239375.1 Solirubrobacterales bacterium
AGCCCTCGGGCGTGCTGTTCGAGCTGGCCACGATCGGCCCGGGCTTCACGATCGACGAACCGCTCGAGCACTTAGGCGAGAAGCTGTCGCTGACCCCGCGCTACGAACACCTGCGCGAGCAGATCGAGCCGACGCTGACCCCGCTGCGCAACCCGCGCGACGCCTGGGCTAGGTTGAAGTAGGGGCCTCACCTCGACGCACCACCCGGAACGACGCTCCACCCGGAGCGTCCGGGTCGTGCCACTAAACAGAGCTGCCGGCGTCGCGCATCAACTGGCCGATCGTCACAGCCTGCAGATGCTCGGTGGCCAGGCGCCGATCGAGCTTTCCCACCAGCGACGGGCACTGGCGCGAGCTCGAGACCGACAGCTCGATCACCTCGCCGGCGTGCAGGCGCCCGACGCTGTCGTCGCCGTCCTGGATCCGGACTGCGCCGGCGACCAGCCGCCCGCCCGCGCCGTGCGCCATCCACCACTGGCCGACGCTCGGCCCGCTCGACGCATAGAGGAAATGGTGATGGAACCCGAACCGGGCTACCAGGTCGCCAAGTTGGTCGCGCGTCGCCAGCCAACGCACGAGCCCGCCCTTGGGCAGACGCGGCAGCGCCTGATCGCCGTACGCCACGACCAGCACCGTGTCCTGGGGTGGCGCCGCCGCGGCGACCGCGAACGAGGCGCGGATCCCGCGATCGGCCAGGTAGTTGGCGATGGCGGGGACCTCGCGCACCGGCGCGTCGACGAGCACGCCGACCTCGGGACGGCTCGTCGCCACCGCGGTGACCGGGCGCATGTGCACGAAATGGGAGACCAGGCTGTACGAGGCGCCCGTAGTGAGCGTCCAGCTGGCCAGCACCAGGGCCGCCGCCGTGCCCGCCACGGCCCGCGCCGAGCGGACCCGCCAGAGCGGAAGCGGCTGAGCGCGGCGCTCGTCGCTCAGAATCAGCGACGCGGTCGACGGGCGGCGAGCGAACCGGCCGTCAGGCTCGGGACGGCGCGCGAGCGCCCGGTCCAGCGCTGGACCGATGTCCGAGACCTCCCGCGCCACCTGGGCCAGGCCGAAGCGGACCAGCGCCTGGTTCGAGACCCGCACGTGCCCGTAGCCGAAGCCATAGGAGATCACCGGACAGCCGCGGATGATCGCCTCGAGCACGGTCAGCCCGGCGCTCGAGTGGACCAGCGCATCGCTGGCCGCGAGCACATCGCCCATCCGGTCGGTGAAGCCCATGACCCGCAACCGCGGCTCCCCGCCCAGCTCCCGCGACACCTGGGCCCGCAGCTTGTCGTTGCGCCCGCACAGGCACAACACGACCGCACCCCGCACGTCCAGCGCGGCCCGGGTTGCGCCGAGCAAATCGCCGACACCCCAGCCTCCACCCGACACCGCGATCACCTTCGTCTCGTCCATCGGCAACCCGAGCGCGCGTCGGGCATCGCTGCGCGAGCGCGCGGCCAGGAACGCGGCGGAGGTTGGCGGCTTGGCCCAGCGCACGCTGCCCGGCCCGGCGATCGACTCGGCCTCCTCGATCGTCTCGGGATGAGTCACGAAGTGCAGGTCGATTCCCGGATGGGCCCAGAACTGCATCCCGGCCAGGTCGGTGATCGAGGAATAGCACGGCACCTTTAAGCGCCCGCTCCGTCTCAGCTCGCCCAGAACGGCCGTGACCCCGGGATACGTGGAGACGATCACATCCGGATCGTGGGCCCGGATCAGCCGCATCAGCCCGCGGTGGCCGAGGAACGTCAGCATCTTCATCGATAACCACCGCGTCGGGGCGAAGCCCATGAACAGCCGGTACTGGATGTCGAACAGCCACGGCACCCAGCGGAACATGAACTCTGAGTTCTCGCGCAGCAGCTTGGTCAGGAACCAGCCCATCGCCGGCAGACCGTTGACGATCGACACGACGGCGTCGGGATCCTCGTCGCGGAACTCCCGCGCCACCGCGCGCGCCGGCAGGTCGTGTCCCTCGCCGATGTCGGCCGAGATGATCAGCACGTGGCGCGGGCGCGACTCGGCGTCGGGCTCGCCGGCCGGGATAACCGACGCCGCCTCGCACTCGGCCGCTCGCGCCTCCCGCTCGCAGCGCCACTCGACATACCGCGCGACGCCCTCGGCGAACGGCGTCCGCGCGGTCCACCCCAGCTCCCGCGCAGCCCGCGTGCTCGAGACCACCTTGCCGTTGAAGTCGCCCGGTCGCGCTGGTGTGTAGACGATCTCCACATCGCCCAGCAGTTCCTGCACCCGCTCGGCGATCTGCTTGATCGTCACGTTCTCGTCCGAGGCCAGGTTGTAGACGCGGTTGCGCGCCCCGTCGGCTAGCCCCAGCACCACCCCTACGGCCAGGTCCTCGACGTACACGAACCGCCGCGACTGCCCGCCGTCGCCCGCCAGCGTCAGCGGCTCGCCCCGCAGCGCCTTGCCTACGAACGCCGGGATGACCGCCGCCTCGCGCGCGCGAGGACCATACGGAATGCCGAAGCGCAGGATCGTGTAGTCGATGCCGTATAGCTCCTGGTAGGCCTTGCAGTAGAGCTCGCCGGCCAGCTTGGTGCTCGTGTACAGGTGACTGGGCGCGGGCAGCAGGGTCTCCTCGTCGACCACCTCCGGCTCGCAGTCCGAATAGACCCAGATGGTCGAGGCGTAGACGATCCGCTTGACCCCGGCGCGCCGCGCCGCCTCCAAAACCGCCACCGTCCCGCGAGCGTTGACCCGCTCGGCGTCCTCGGGCTCGGCGTGCACGTCGTTGACATCGGCCACGGCGGCCAGATGCGCGACCGCATCGCACGAATGCAAGGCCCGCTCCAAAGCCTCGCGGTCGGTAATCGACCCGAGCACGGTGTCCACGCTGCCGGGCTCGTGCCAGGGCGACGGGCGCAGGTCGTAGATCACCGGCTGATGGCCGGCATCGCGCAGCTTGTCAACCACGTGCGAGCCGATGAACCCCGACCCACCGGTGACCAGAACTCTCATGCTGATTGCGACTCCGGACGGTAATACAGCGGAACGCACGAATGGTTGCGCGCGACCCAGTCGGAATTCGGCAGGTCGACCTGGTGATCCATGATCCGGTGGCAGGGCTCGTCGTACACCCGGCCGGTCGAGCGCTCGAGCCAGTCGAACACGATGTACTTGTAGAGCCCGGAAACCATGCCCTCGGGCAGCGCCAACCGGCGGGCGCCGTACACCGGATCGAGCCGACCCCGCGCCACCGCGTTCTTCCACGCCACGATCTCGGGCAAGCGCTCGATCTGGACTAGTCCCAGCGCGGCGGTGAACTCGTTCATGCGGTAGTTGAGTCCCTTGACCTCGTAGCTGGGTTTACCGTAGTTGCGGTAGGCGCGCGCGTGCTCGATCAGCTCAGGACGCCGCGACACCAGCACACCACCCTCGCCGGTCGTGATGGTCTTGGTTGCGTACAACGAGTAGACCCCGGCGTCTCCGTAGGTTCCCGCCCGGCAGCCGTTCCATTCGGCGCCGTGGGCATGGGCGCAGTCCTCGATCAGGAAGATCCCGTTTTCTGCGCAGTATGCAGCGATTTCTCGCGTCTCGAAGGCGATGTGGCCACCAATGTGGACGAGGAACGCGGCCCGAGGCTTGAACCTCTCGACCTTGGCCTGGAAATCGGAAAACGACACGCACAGGTCCTCGCGGTTGCAGTCGACGAACTGCACCTCGGCGCCGGCGTTCAGTACGGCCAGCGGCGTGGCCATGAACGTGTTCGACGGGCACAGCACGGTTTCCCCCCGGACGCCGGCGAAATGCAACGCCGCGAGCGCGCCCCCCGTCCAGCCGGCAAAGGCAACCGCCTCGAGGCGGTTATAGGCGCCCCAGGCGGCCTCAAACCGGCGGGTCATCTCGCCCTCGGACCAGTGGCCGGAATCGATCACCTCGTCGACCAGCGCATGGAACCGGGCGCGGTCGCGCGGATCGAACCCGATCGCGAAGCGCGCGTGGGCAGGGTCAGCGGCGTTCTGTGGCGAGGAAACGGTGGTCATCGTGTTCGTCGCGCACGCCGGCAAGCCCATCGTGCGCTGCTACGCCGGCCAGGCGCTCACGATCCAGCGTGTCAGAGGGGTAGCACGGTACTGGTTTTCTGGAGTTTGAGTTCTCTCACGATCAGCTTCAGGGCCTCGGCTGTCCGCTCATGCGAGCCCTTGGAGCTGTAGAAATCCGCATCGTGCAGGAGGATCACATCACCGGCGCCGAGATCGCGCATGGCCCGGCCGGCAATCCGCTCGGGGGTGGTCAACCGACGCCAGTCCTTCCCCCACCGCGACCAGAGCAACGGCTTCAGACCCCGCGCGCACGCCGCCTCCAGCCCCGCCGGGCTGTACAACCCGTAGGGCGGCCGGTGCCACACCGGCTCGACTCCGGCGGCCTCGGCGATCGCCGCCGCCCCCCGCGCCAGGTCGTCGTCCACGACCCGACCGCGCAGCACCGGCTGGGGGCGGTGCCGGTATCCGTGCAGAGCCACGACGTGCCCCCGCGCGGCGATCTCGCTCGCCAGCGCCGGCCGGCGCTCCACCTGCTCGCCGACCAGGAAGAACGTCGCCTTGATCCCCGCTCCGTCGAGCACGTCGAGAACGGCCGGCGTCCCGTCGGGGTGGGGGCCGTCGTCGAACGTCAGCGCCACGCCGCCGGCTACCGTCCGCTGGATGCCGAGCGCCCGTGCGGCGCGCGGAACATGAGGAGCGAGCAGGTGGGCGATCACGGCATTGATTTTGATGACCTTAGTTTCAGTCCGCGCCCGGCCGGCGTGACCGCCATCGAGCCACTGCGCGCGTCGCCATCGACCCGCGCCCGTCCCACGTGACCGCCATCGAGCCACTGCC
The DNA here is from genome assembly GCA_019239375.1 of Solirubrobacterales bacterium. Taxonomy (GTDB): domain Bacteria; phylum Actinomycetota; class Thermoleophilia; order Solirubrobacterales; family Solirubrobacteraceae; genus Palsa-465. Next base: position 4,833 of record JAFAZZ010000362.1, read on the forward strand.
CGCGTCGCCATCGACCCGCGCCCGTCCCACGTGATCGCCATCGAGCCAATGCCCGCGTGACCGCCATCGAGCCACGGTTTGGGAAGTAACTCCGACATATTCGGAGTTTCTTCCCACGCCCCGATGCCCGACCTCGACTTCTGGCTTCCCAAGCCATCCATCCGGGTGGCCCACCGCCGCGCCACGACCGCGCCGGCCGATCGCCTCTGGGAGGCGGCCGGGGCCGTCCGCCTGAGCGACGCTCGGCTCCTCGGCCGGCTGGTGCGCTGGCGCATCCCGGGCCTCGGCCCGGAGCTCGCGTTCGCCGAGATGTTCCGTGCCCCGCCGTTCCTTGTGCTGGCCGAGGAACCCGGGCGGGCGCTCGTATCCGGGCTCGTGGGGCGGATCTGGACGCTGCGCCGCGACTACCCGCAGCTGAGCGACGCCGACGAATTCCGCGCATGGTCTACCGCCGGCAGCGCACGCGTGCTGTTCGCCAACTGGGTGCAGGAGGACCCGACCGAGCTGCACGCCGAGGTGCGGGTCGAGCCGATGGGCGCCCAGGGCCGCGTCGGCATCGCCGCGGTGCGACCGCTGGTCAGCGCATTTGGACACCTGGTCGGCAACGACGGGCTGGAGGCCGCCGTCCGGCGCGCCGAGCACCGGTAGGCTCGGTCGCGTGGGAGCCGAACCAGCGACAGCCGCCCTGGCCGGGTTGCGCCGGTTCTTCGTCGTTGCGCACACCCACTGGGACCGTGAGTGGTACCTGCCGTTCGAGGCGTTCCAGCTCCGGCTCGGCTGGGTGGTCGACGAGGTGCTCGAGGTGCTCGAGGCCGATCCGGAATTCGAGAGCTTCACGCTCGATGGCCAGGCGATCGTGCTCGAGGACTACCTCGACGCCAGACCGGAGAACGAACCGCGACTGCGGGCGTTGATCGCGACCGGCCGGCTGGAGGTGGGACCGAGCTACGTGCTGCCCGACGAGCTGCTCGTCGGCGCCGAGTCGCTCGTGCGCAACCTGCTGCTCGGCCGCGCCGTGTGCGAACGGTTCGGCGCCAAGCCGTCACGGGTTGGCTATCTGCCCGATAGCTTCGGGCACCCCCTCCAGCTGCCGCAGATCCTGGCCGGCTTCGGCATCGACACCTTCATCTTCTCGCGCGGTCTCGGCGATCAGCTCGACGACCTCGGCGTGGTCTTCCGGTGGCGCTCGCCCGACGGCAGCGAGGTTCGCGCCTTCCAGCAGCTGCCCTCCTACAGCAACTTCAACGTTGAAGACGCGGATGCGGCGCGGGCGCGAGTCGAGGAGATCGCGGAGCAGTTCGGCGGCGCCCTCGCTCGCGCTGACCTACAAGACGTGCTGCTCTGCGACGGCGACGACCACCGCCGCATCCGGCGCGGCTTGCCGGCGCTCTGCGCCGAGCTCGAGCGCCGGCTCCCGGGCACCAGCTTCACGATCGCCCGCTACGCCGACTACGTCGCTGTCGTCGAGCCGCGGGAGTTGCCCGTCTACACCGGAGAGCTGCTCGGCAGCCGGCTCCAGAACGTGTTGCGGGGGGTGAACTCTGCGCGGCTCTACCTCAAGCGGGCCAACGAACGCGCCGAGCGGCGACTGCTCGAGGCCGAGACGCTGAGCGCGCTCGCCGCTTTGCGCAGCGGCGGGTCATTCCCCACCCCTGATTTCAGGCTGGCCTGGCGCAGGCTGCTCGAGTGCCAACCGCACGATTCGATCTGTGGCTGCTCCTGTGACGAGGTCCACCGCGACATGCTCGTCCGCTACGAGCAGCTCGACCGGGCGATCTCGGAGCTCCGACGCGCCGGCCTGCGCGATCTCGCGACGCGAGCCGCCGGCGCCAGCGTGGTCAACCTCCTCCCGTTTCGCCGGCGCGGCCTCGTCGAGCTGGATGGGATGGAGCCCGCCACGATCGAGCTCGCCGGCTTCAGCGCGCGCACCGTCGAGCTCACCCCGGCGACCCCGCCCGACGCGCCTCAGCGTGACGGCAAGGCGATCGAGAGCGATCGCCTGCGCGTCGAAGCCACCTCGGACGGCATGCTGACCCTGACCGACAAGCGGACCGGCCGAAGCTTCGAGCACCTGCA
>JAFAZZ010000045.1 GCA_019239375.1 Solirubrobacterales bacterium
CGCTCGATGCTCACGCCGAGGCTCTCCAGCCGCTCATCGAGGATCCGCTGCGTGTGCTCCTGAGAGAGGGTGAGCAGGAACGGGTACGGCGTGCCCAAGCGCCCGAAGCGAACCTGGGCACGACGCTGGCGGCGGAGGTGGAAGATCACGCCGTCGACGCGGTGCCCGAGCGCAAGGAACTCCTCGACAAGCCCCAGCTGATGCATGACCTCGAGCGTCCTCGCGTGGATCCCAATCGCTCGGGTCTCGCTCGGGCGCGAGGACTGCTTTTCCAGCACACGGACCTCGATTCCGCGCCGAGCCAGCTCGATCGCCAACATCACCCCCGTTGGTCCCGCGCCGATGATCACCACCGGCCGGCCGTCACCGCCGAGCGATGGGATCGGCGGACCCTGTTCACGCGTGGCCGAATCGATAAGCATTGTCAACCCCCCGTTTGCGTTCGTCTGTCATCCGGACGGACGGGCGCGCACTCCGGTTCGCGACCCGAAGCAACCGGGTCTACGCTCGGCCCCGGGTAGCGTTCACCGCCCACTTTGGTCGACCGATCAGCGACGCGATCGCCTTGGGCTGGGTCAGCAGCTCGAGGACGTCATCCGGAAGTCCGGCCACACTCGTCTCCGCCGTCCAAGTTGCCATGCCGGCACTCTCCCGCACGACAGGCGCAACCAGGTGTGACATTTACCACCGGCTGAACCACCGGGCGCGCCGTGGTTCGCGATTAGCAGACCGTAAGATCGTGTCGGCGGTGCCGCATCGGGAAACCCACACGTTATTGGGGCCATGGTGGGCCGCGAGCAGGAGCTGGAGGCGGTCGAGCGATCCGTCGCGCGTCGGGCCGGCCGGGTGCGCTTACGATCGAAGGCGAGCCCGGAATCGGGAAGACGACGTCGTGGCGCGCCGGCCTCGGTCACGCGCAGCTGCTGGCCATGCGAGTCCTGGAGGCGCGACCGGTGCAGGCCGAGGCTGAACGGGCGTTCGCCGGACTAGAGGCGCTGCTTGGCGACGTCATCGACGAACTGCTCGATGGTCTCCCTGCGCCGCAACGCGCGGCTCCGACCAAGTGGCCGTTAGATGCCGATCCGATGGTCAGCACGCGGTGGGTGGCCGCCAGCCCGGCCGCCACATCAGCCCATCACGATCCAGGGTAGAACAAGCGCCGCGAACGGCTAACTGGCCGGGGACGGCATGACTGCCGGGTCGTCCGCCCAATCTATCGCCGCCGCCTCGCCCTGATCGAGCACGTGCGGGCCACCGGTCTTGCTGAAGCGGTCCCATCCCCAGTCGATGATCGCCTCGATCTTGTCCCGCGTTCCGGTCATGAGGCTGGCGTGCACGCCGAGCCAAGCCATGTGCGCGAGCGGCCCGTGCACCTCGTGATGCTTCTTACCGATGGCGGCGATGGCCTCCGTGCGCCCGATCATCGCCATGATGCCCTTGTCGCGATAGGCGAAGTCCTTCCTGGGTTTGCCTTCGAAATCCGCGAGGATGTTCTCCGCCGCCGCCTTACCGCTCTGAAGAGCCACCGACCCGAGCTGCGGGAGCGGCTTTCCGTCCGGCCCGGAGATGTTGGCGATGTCTCCGACCCCGTACACGCCCGGATGGCCGTCGAAGGCCAGATCGGGCTGGACGTCGACCCGACCACCTCGCCCCTGGGCGAGGCCGCACTCGGTGGCCACCGGCGCCGCCTTGATGCCGCCGGCCCAGATGACGCAACGGGATGGGATGAGCCTGCCGTCAGAGAGCACGGCATGACCCGTGTGTACCTCCTTCACGCTGGTGCCGAGATGGACGTCCACGCCCTTTTCCTTCAGCACCTTGGCTACGTAGCCATGCGCCTTATCCGAAAACGGCTTGAGCAGGACGTCGCCGAGATCGACCAAATAGATGTGAGCCCTGCTCGTGTCTACGTTGTGGTACTCGGCGGGCAGAGTCAGCTCGATCATGTCGCCGATGGCACCGGCTACCTCCACGCCCGTAGGGCCGCCGCCCACGATCACGAAGTTCAGAGCGCCGCGATCGATCAGCTTCGGGTCGCGGTCGACCTGCTCGAGTAACCCGAGGATGCGCGAGCGTAGCCGGGTCGCGTTGTTGAGTGAGTAGAGGGGGAACGAATTCTCCGGGGCGCCTTGAGTGCCGAAGAAGTTCGGCTGTGAGCCTGCCGCGAGGACCAACGCGTCTCCAGACCATTCTCCACCGTCGCTCGACTTCACGGTCTTGCTCGCCAAGTCCACCTCTGAGATCTCCGCGAGCTGCACTTCGACGTTGTCCTGAGCCGCGAACACTGCACGCAGCGAGTGCGCGATGTCGGCCGGCGCCAGCAATGAGGTGGCCACCTGGTAGAGCAGCGGCTGGAACTGGTGGTAGTTGTTGCGATCGAGCAGCGTGACGTGCACGTCCTGGTGGTCGGCCAGCTTCTGTGCACAGCCCAGGCCGGCAAAGCCTCCACCTACGATCACGACATGGCGTGCGCCGTTCCTCGAGCTCATGGCGCCATCTCCGAATCGGGGGCGGCGGTCACGTGAGGTGCCGCCCTGATGCCCATCCGCTCGAGCAAGCGATCCCCCACGCGTAGCGAGTTCGCCATGGCGGTGAGCGCCGGGTTGACCGCGCCGATGCTCGGGAAGAAGCTGGTGTCGGCTACGTAAAGGTTGTCGAGTTCGTGGGCCTTGCAGTCGGCGTCCAGCACCGAGCTATTCGGATCGGTCCCGAACCGGCAGGTTCCGGCCTGGTGCGCACACCCGGCCACCGGGACCTCGTCCTTCAGGTACCAGTGGTGCGGGAGCAGGTGGTGGTGGTCGATGTCATCGACGTGCGAGAGCATCGACTTCAGCTGTTCGAACAGCCTTCGTTTGGACTCCTCGTTGGTGTTCTTGTAGGCGATCGTGATGGTTCCGTCACGGTCCACCGTGACCCGGTTCTCGGGACGCGGCAGGTCCTCGGTCGACAGCCAGAAGTCGACCGCGTGCCTGGCGACGTCGCGCAGTGTCCAGTTCGGCGCCAGCTTCGTCTCCCCCGGTTTCTCGCCGCGGAACATCGGCGCCTGCGACTTGCCAACCATCTGGATGTTGCCCATCGGGAAATCGAAGTCGGAGCCGGAGAAGTAGAAGTCGTTGAGCCCGAGCGTCTTCTGGAACACCGTCGGGTTCTCCTCGTGGGAGAGCGCGAGCACGGCCTGGCTGTTGTGGAACATGTAGTTGCGGCCGACTTGGTCAGAGCCGTTGGCGAGACCATTGGGGTGCTGATCGTTCGCTGACATCAACAGCAGCCGGGCGGAGTTGACCGCCCCGCATGACACGACCACCAGATCGCCGCGCACCGTTTCGGTGGCGCCATCGCGCTGGACGACGACACCGATGACTTCGGTCCCGGCGCTGTTGGTGATGAGACGCCGAGCCTCGGCATTCGTCCACAGTTCGACGTTGGAATGCGCGAGCGCCGGCCGCACCCCGAGCACGTCCGCGTCGGACTTTGCGTGCACGATGCAAGGAAAGCCGTCGCAGGCGTCGCAGCGCATGCACCTGCTGAACGGCCGGTTCGCCTCGTCGAGCATCACCCCGCACGGGGCGTGGAATGGATGGTGACCGAGCGCCGCAAGGTCATCGGAGAGCTTCTGGATGCGCGGCTCGTGCGACACCGCCGGGAACGGATACGGCGCGCTGGAGGGCGGTTCAGTCGGATCCTCTCCCCGCGCTCCGTGCACCTGGTAGTAGTGCTCGGCCGACGTGTAGTACGGCTCCATGACGTCGTAGCCGATCGGCCAGGCCGGCGACATGCCGTCGTGATGTTTCAGCTCGCGGAAGTCGTCCTCGCGCAGCCGGTACAGCGCCGCCCCGAACATCTTGGTGGCGCCGCCCACGTAGTAGTGCACTTGCGGCTGGAAGGCCTCTCCGTTGTCATAGCGCCAGGTCTCGGTCGTCACGTAGCGGCCGTTGACGAAAACCTCCTCGGCTGATGCATTCTGGAGCTCCTGAGGGAGCCAGCCGCCGCGCTCCAGCAGGAGCAACCGCTTACCCGAAGGCGCGAGGTGGCGGGCGAGCGTCCCGCCGCCAGCGCCGGTGCCGATGATGATCACGTCGTAGTGGGTCACGGTGACCTCCTACCTCGGGGCCGATGGGCTGGCGACGGCGGCAGCTTTGTCACGGCTGTCCGTTCGTGCCGGCTTGTTCTTCTCAGCCGCGCTCACTGGGCTGAGTCCTCTTGAATCCACGGCCGGTGCCAATGGTCGATCCCAGCCAGTAGCTGGTCTGCCTGCTTCGGGCCCCACGTGCCGGGCTCATACGGGTGCGCCTGCGTGGGCTGGTCAAGCAGCGGTGCCATGATCCGCCACGTCTCCTCGACGCTGTCCTGGCGCGTGAACGGTGCACTGTTGCCCTCCAGGGCCGCTCTCAACAAGACCTCGTAAGGGGTCGGACCCTCACCGCCCTCCTCGGCGAACTCCATATCGAGCGTGATCTCCTGGGGACCACCCAGATCGGCGCGATGCGCGTCGACGATCAGCCGGATGCCGGTTGTCGGGTCGAGTCTGACCACCAGCTGGCTCTGGACCGGAGGCCGTCCGGTCCTCGGGAAGAACGGCAGCCCCGGCGGGCGTTTGAATATGAGCCTGACCTCGGTCTGCGTCGCCGGCAGGCGCTTTCCGGTGCGGATAAACCAGGGCACGCCGGCCCACCGCCAGTTGTGGATCTCGAGTCGCAGCGCCGCGTACGTCTCCGTGGTCGACCCGGGAGCGACGCCGTTGATGTCCAGGTATCCGTTGTACTGCCCGCGTACATACTGCTTCGGATCCGCCTCCGGCATCGACCGGAACAGCGCGTACTTTGCGTCCTTCAGGCTGTCCGGGTCACCCGCTGCGGGGGGATCCATCGCCGCCGCGCTCAACAGCTGCATGAGGTGATTGACGACCACGTCGCGCAGCGCCCCCACAGGGTCGTAAAAGTGCCCTCGATCCTCCACGCCGAACGCCTCGGCCATCGTGATCTCCACCGCCGCGATGTGGTTGCGGTTCCACACAGGCTCGAGCGTGCTGTTCGCGAAGCGCAGGTATAGGAACTCGCCCGTGCCCATCTTCCCCAGGAAGTGATCGATGCGGTACAGCTGCGACTCGTCGATGTACTGATGGATGTCCGCCGCAAGCTGGCGCGCCGACGCGAGGTCATGCCCGAACGGCTTCTCGACGACGACCCGAGCGTGCTTGGTTAGGCCGGCTTGCGAGAGCCCTTTGATCACGGTGGCGAACAGAAACGGCGGAATCTCCAGGTAGAAGACAGGCTGCTGTGCCTGCCCCATCGCGCCGGCGACGCGCTTGAACGTCTCCGCGTCGCCGAAGTCGCCTTGCACGTAGGCGAGACGACCCGCAAACCGCTCGAACACGCGCTCGTCGATCTGCTCGCCCGTGTTCTCAATCGCCGAGCGAGCGTGGCCGCGTAAGTCCTCGAGTGACCAGTCGCTCACGGCCACCCCGATGATCGGGCAGTTGAGCAGGCCACGGGCTTCCAGGCGATAGAGCGAGCGAAACGTCATCACCTTCGCCAGGTCTCCGGTTATCCCGAACACGACAAGCACATCGGCCGCGACCGTCGCGCCGGTCGCTTTCGCCTGCTGCTGACTGGCGACTGCCATGTGTCCATCTCCTTGTCAGGACCGACGGCTGATGCGTCGGTACGTGCACCCTCGCTCTTCGAGCTTTGCATCCTACGCCGGTTCCGGCTGTCGATCATCAAGATTTGGACAAACCAGCGCGTTGGGGTCCGGATGCCGTGCCGACGCAATGCCCACACCGAGCACACCCGCATCGGCCGGCGCACCGAGGCGCGCGCTGGCCCGGTAGCGTGTGGAAACGTGATCTCGGTGATCGACGGCCACGAGCGGCCGCCGGCGGCGGTCTGAGTGCCCGACGCAAACGTCAGTGCGCGGGAGTTTGCCGCGCTGTTCAATGAGCTCCGCAACTGGGGCCGCTGGGGGCCCGACGACCAGCGTGGCACGCTGCACCTACTCACCCCTGAGCGCGTCGTCGCAGCCAGCCGACTGGTCCGCCATGGCCGCACCGTCACGCTAAGCCTTCCGCTGAACACCGATCGCGCCATCGACAACCCCGCGCCGGCGGATCACCACATGACGCTGGTTGGCGAGGCAGCCCCCGCCAGCGAGCCAATGCACTTCAACAAAGACTACGTCGGCCTGGATTACCACAACGACGGGCACACCCACATCGACGCGCTGTCCCACGTTGCTTACGAGGGCTCGCTCTACAACGACTGGCCCGGAGATGCCGTGACCAACGAGGGAGCGACGATCTACTCGATCGACGTCCTCCGCAACGGCTTGGTCGGGCGCGGAGTGCTGCTGGATGTCCCGCGGCGCAGGGGGGTTGCGTGGCTCGAACCCGGAGAGCACATATTTGCTGAGGACCTCGAGGGTGCGGCGCGCGAACAGGATGTCGCGGTCAGCCACGGCGACATCCTCCTGGTGCGCACTGGTCACGCGCGCCGGCTGGCCGAGCTCGGTCCATGGAATACGCCCGAAGCGAAGGCCGGCCTACACCCGCGCGCGATGCGTTTCGTAGCCGACCGGGGAGTGGCGGCCCTGGGCTCCGACGGCAACAGCGACACCGCTCCCAGTAGCACAGAGGGGGTTGACTTTCCGATCCACGTGCTCGCGATTACCGCGATGGGACTTCACTTGCTGGACTACCTCCAGTTCGAGGATCTCCGGGCCGCGTGCGAGCGAGCCGGACGCTGGGAATTTCTGTTCATGGCGGCGCCACTGCGCATTTCCGGTGGCACCGGCTCGCCGGTCAATCCGGTGGCGGTGTTTTGATCGAGTGCGGCGGTGACCCCTCATCGTTCGGGTGAGTAAATTCGAGCGCGGCCGGGACGGGCTATCCGCGGCCGGGCGTGATTGTTGGGATGCGGTTCTGGCCCGTCACGTGTCGCGGCTGGCCGGGGCGCCGGAACGAAGACACGCGAGCACCCGAGGACCCGCCTGCTGCCGCAGCCTGTGTCACGCCTCCGTTCATGGCGGAAGACCTGCGGCCGCCGTGGCGAGAGCAGATCCGGTTGCGGAGGGTGATGAGGCGAAGCGGCGGGTGCCGACAAGGAGCTGACCGGGGGCAGCGCGCTGAGTACATCAGCCGCCTCATCCCCGCGGGCGCGGGCATGATCAATGGCGGCAACGCCTCCTTCTTCGTCGTGAACCTCAGCGCTACGCCCGCGGCGCTCCGCCCCCACATCGGCTGTATTCCGCAAAATGGAGCGACAGCCCCCCACGCCGAACGGGGTACCTCCGGGGTCGATCGGATCCGCGAGGTGCGACTCCACCCCTCACGCAGGCTACCTACAACGATGGCTGTCGCCCCGGCGAGCGCCTCGTGCGCGGTTTTGCGGGGGTATTGTTTGACCAGAGCCGGTCTCCTTCGCAGCAGCAGTTGCGCGAAGTCACCGTTACCCATCGCCGCGTCGGTGAGGGGATCCGCGTCAGCGTGAGAACCGTCGTGACGTCGGCGAGCACGGGAGAGTCGAGCTTCAGATCACGGCCATCTGCCGCTCCTGACCTGCCGCTCGACAGAGCACTGCCTTCGGGCCGAGCGCCGGTCGCTGTCACGCCATGCGCAAGGCGCACATGAGGTCCCGCTCGGTCACGATCCCGGCGATTACGACGAGGGCGCCGTCAGCGTTGATGGAGATGCTCGTCGCCGAAGTAGGGCAGTGCCGCGCGACGGCTGCTGGATCCAGCTGAGAGAAGGCGAGAGCGGTATGGTCCTCCCGTGCCGATTCGCCCCCATGAGGTGGACGTAAAGCGCCGGGCCGGGTGGCTACCGGAGCAGGATGACCTTGAGTCCTGGCTGGCGGGTCACCGGGAGCGGGTGGAGGCCAAGCGCGGGGAGGTCGTGCTCCATCCGGCGCTGAAGGAGTTTCAGGCGCTGATCGAAACCGACCCGGTGGTGCGGATGTACCTGGACCAGATGATCGCCCAGGTACCGAGCACAAAGGACTACAGCAAACGGCACGTGGAGAGCGTTGAGCAGCTGCTGCTGATGATCAACGAGGTGCTCGCCCTGGCGCCGGAGTTCGGCGAGGGCGCGGTCACACTGCCGCTCAATGCGG
>JAFAZZ010000078.1 GCA_019239375.1 Solirubrobacterales bacterium
CCGTCACAGGCGTTCGTCCAGCTAACCGACGTCCTCGAGCATGCCGAAGGGCTGATCTGCCTGAGTGGGTGCGCGCTCCGGGGCGTGCACGATGAGTTCACGCTCAGGCGCCTGCTGGATGCCTTTGGGGCCGATCGCCTGCGGATCGAGCTCCAGCGGCCGTTCCTGCGCGACGACCGCGCGCGTAACCGGCGGCTCGAGTGGATGGCGAGTCGACTCGGGGTCCCGTGCGTAGCGAGCGGAAACGTTCACGCGCATGCACACGCGCGAGCGCCGCTGCAGGACGCGCTGGTCGCGGTACGCCTGCACACCACGCTCGACGCTTCGGAGCCTCAGCGAAGGGGCAACTTCAGCCACGTGCTGGCGTCGCCGGCGGCCATGGCAAGCCGCTTTTCCGACCATCCGGAGGCGGTGGCGGAGACCGGGCGACTGGCCGAGCGGCTGCGGTTCGATCTGAGCAGCGACCTGGGCTACCGCTATCCGGGCGCCGAGGACGAGGAGGCGATGCGCAAGCTGGCCGAGCTGTGTCAGGCGCGGCTCCAGGAGCGTTACCGCGACGCAGCGGCCGACGTTCGGGGGAGCGCGACGGGTCGGCTCGAGCAGGAGCTGCGGATCATCGAGCGGTTGAGGCTGCCCGGGTTCTTCCTGCTCCATCACGACCTGTTGGAGCTGGCGCGCGAGGTGGCGCTCGAGGTACGTGGGCCGGATAGCGTTCGGGGGTTGCTGCCACCGGGTCGGGGCCGCGGCTCGAGCGTCTCATCGATCGTCTGCTTCTTGACAGGGCTCTCGCACGTCGATCCGATCGCCAACGACCTGCTGATCGGCCGCTTCCTGAACGAGGAGCTGACCTCGCTTCCGGACATCGACCTGGACTTCCCGCGCGACATCAGGGAGAAGCTGATCCCGCGGGTGCACGAACGCTACGGGCATGATCGCTCGGCGCTGGTGGCGGCATTCCCCACCTATCGCGCGCGGGGCGCGATCCGGGAGCTCGGCAAGGCTCTAGGGCTGCCGCCCGGGGAAATCGAGCGGGTGGCGCGCGGGAGTGAGGGATGGGACGCGCGCGAGGTGGGCAAAGACATCGCATCGGCATTCGGCATCGAGGCTGCGAGGAACAACGGACGGCGGGGCACTGGCAGCCGCTGGGCGTGGCTGGCGCGTCTGGCCGCCGAGGCGCATGGATTGCCGCGTCACCTCAGCCAGCACTCGGGCGGGATGATCGTCGCCACCCGTTCGCTGATCGACTGCTGCCCGATCGTGCCGGCGGCGATGGAGGGCCGCCAGATCGTGCAGTGGGACAAGGACTCCTGCTCGGACGCGGGATTCCTGAAGATCGACCTGCTGGGATTGGGGATGCTCTCGGCGGTGGAGCGCTCGGTAGAGCTGATCGCGCGCACGCGGGGCGATCACGTCGATCTCTCGCGGATCCCGTACGACGATCCGGCCACGTACGAGTGCATCCAGAGCGCCGAGACAACCGGGGTCTTCCAGATCGAGAGCCGGGCGCAGATGCAGTCGCTGTACCGAACGCGACCGGAGAACCTGAAGGACCTCACGGTGCAAGTCGCGATCGTCCGCCCGGGGCCGATCCAGGGAGGCGCGGTCAACCCGTACATCGAGCGCCGGCAGCGCCTGCGCGTGGATCCCGGCTACGAGGTGCCCTACGAGCATCCCTCGCTCGAACCCGCGCTGCGCGAGACGCTGGGCGCGATCATCTTCCAGGATCAGGTCATCGAGGTGGCGATCGCATTCGCTGGCTTCTCTCCCGGCGAGGCGGAGGGCCTGCGGCGGGCGATGAGCCGCAAGCGCTCGGACGCGGCGATCGAGGCCTACCACAAGCGGTTCATTGCCGGCGCGCGTAGGCGGCACGACGTGGACGAGGACACCGCCGAGCGGGTGTTTACGATGGTCCGGGGCTTCTCGGGCTTCGGCTTTCCGAAGGCGCACGGCGCCGCGTTCGGCCTGCTCGCCTACCAGTCCACCTGGCTGCGAGTCCACTATGGCCCGGAGTTCCTGTGCTCGCTGCTGAACGAGCAGCCGATGGGCTTCTATCCGTCCGATGCGCTGGTCCACGAGGCGCAGAGGCGGGGAATTGAGGTGACGGCGCCGGACGTCAACGAGAGCGAGGCGACGTGCGAGATAGATAACGGCGGCACGGTTCGGATCGGTCTCGGCTACGTCCGGGGAGTCGCCGAGCAGGAGGTGAAGGACCTTGTGGCGGTGCGCGAGACGGGCGGGCGGTTTCGCAGCCTGGCCGATCTCGCCTCGCGGGCGAGCTCGAGTGCCGCCTCGTTGGAGCTGCTGGCGTGGTCGGGGGCGTGCGACTCGCTGGTCGAGGATGGGGCCGTCGGCTCGCCACGCCGGATCGCGCTGTGGCAGTTGGGGGTGGCGACTCCCGGCCGCAGGGTTCCCGGCGGCGTGCAACTGGCGCTACCCCTTGATCTGCCGGCGCCACCCGCGCTGCGCGGGCTGACGCCCTGGGAGTCGATGCTGGCCGACTACAGCACCACGGGGCTGACGGTCGATGCCCATCCGATGGCGTTGTTGCGAGGCCGGCTGCCCGAGGGTCTGATGACGAGCCGAGATCTCCCCACCCTGCCCCACGGCACGCGCCTGGGGGTGGGCGGGATGGTGGTGGCACGGCAGCGTCCCGGCACCGCCAACGGCATCGTGTTCCTGTTGCTGGAGGATGAGCATGGAACGATCAACCTGATCGTCCCGGCGCAGGTTTACGAGCGCTATCGCCTGACCGTGCGAACCGAGCCGCTGATCGTGGCGGATGGGAAGCTGGAGCGGCTGCCAGCCGCCGGCGGCGCCATCAACGTGCTGGTCGATCGCGTGCAGCCGATCGCGGCGCCCGATCACATGGTGGCCGAGATCAAGGACTTCTCGATGCTGGACGAGCAAGTGCGACGCGGGCTGGCAGAGCAACGGCGGTCTTCGCGCGAAGACGATGCCGCGCGGGGATTGTCGCCGGAGGCCGAAGCAGAGGACTTCCGCGCGGTGGCGCCACCGGTACTGAGCTTCGCCTCGGGGCGGCGGCGATGAGTCGTTCGCCGGGTCAGCGCGGTAAGGTGCCGCTCCGTGCTCGCCGTCCTGCTGTTCGCAGCCTTCTGGGTCGTGCTCGGCTTCGGCGTGTTCTTCCTCGGAATCCGGGGGGGTCCGAAGGCAGCGCTCGAAACCCGGCCGCCCGGCTCATGGCGGGCCCGCAGGGCGCTGGGGTGGTCGCTGGCGGTGATCTACGTCGCGTTTGGCATCGCTATTCCCGCCCTGTTCCTGGTCGGCAACCACAACAACGCCAACGGCCAGGTCGGCGGGATCAAGCTGACCGCAGCCGAAAAGCACGGCCGCGAGATTTTTGGCGAGAGGTGCGCTCAATGCCACACGTTGGCCGCCGCGAACGCGGTGGGCAAAGTGGGGCCGAATCTCGATGTGATCCAGCCGACCTATCAGCTCGTGCTGCACACGATCCAATACGGGTGTCTGCAGAACCCACCACCGGGCAGCCAGGAGGCGTGTCTGGGCTACGGAACGATGCCGGCCGACGTGATCCAGGGGACCGATGCCCAAAACGTGGCGAAGTTCGTGAGCAAGGTGGCGGGCAAGGAATAGGGCGGCTGCCGGCGCCACGGGGGCGGCTGCCGGCGCCACGGGAGCGGCCGTCGGCGGGGCGGCTGCCGGCGCCACGGGAGCGGCTGTCGGCGGGGCGGCTGCCGGTGCCACGGGAGCGGCTGCCGGCGCCACGGGTGC
>JAFAZZ010000233.1 GCA_019239375.1 Solirubrobacterales bacterium
CGTGACCACGATCAGCCTCGCCACGATCGCGGTGTTCGTCACCAACGAGGGGCTGGGCGTGCCGATTTTCGACGCCATCCAGCGCGACAACTTCAAGACCGAGTTCATCGCCGCCGCGGTGCTGGCCATCCTGCTCGCGTGGGTGGCCGACCTGCTGCTGGTGGCACTGCAGGGCGTAGTGGCGCCATGGGCCTCGCGTCGGCGCTCCTCGCTCGTTCCGCGGGGCGTGGTGCGGGCGATTCGGCGTCGGCCGCGTCCGATCTCCGCCGTGCGGGAAGCGTAGGGATGCTCGCCCTCGGGTCAAGCCTGGGGACGCAGTTCCTCGATTCCTTCAAGTTCATGGCGAACAACACCGGTCATCTGCTCCACGACACGCTGGCCACGCTCGCCTTGAGCGGCGCCGCCTTGGGGGTAGCGCTAGCGGTGACGCTTCCGCCAGCGGTGTGGTTGGGCCATGTGCACCGGGGCTCGGGCTTCGCGATTCGCATCGCCAACCTGGGCCGCGCGCTGCCCGAACTCGGACTCATCGCGATCTTCCTGGCCCTGCTGGGCCTGGGCTTCCTCAACGTGATGGTGGCTCTGGTGATCGTTGGCATCCCGCCGATCCTGGCCAACACGTTCACGGCCGTCGATGGGGTCGATCCTGAGGTGGTCGACGCCGCGCGCGGGATGGGAATGACCGAGCGCGCCATCGTGTTTAAGGTGGAGCTTCCCCTGGCGCTACCGCTGATGTTCGCCGGGATCCGCACGTCGTCGCTGTTCATCATCGGCGCCTCGCCCCTGGCGGCCATCGCAGGGGGCGGCGGCCTCGGCGAGATCATCGTCAACCAGGCGAGCTACGGGTTTGACGGCGTGCTTGCCGCCGCTTTGTGGATCGCCGCGCTGGCCCTCCTGGTGCAGGGGCTGCTCGCGCTCCTCCAGAAAGCCCTCACCCCGAAGGGACTGAAGGTACGGGCGCGCGCGACGGGAGAGCGCGCGCCCAGGATCGACGTCGGCGTGGCCGACGCCGAGCGCATCGCTGGGATCGAGGCGCCCGCGGCTTAGCCAGCCCCGGCGTCGAGGGCGTCAAACCGCGATGCTCAGCTTCGCCTCAACCGCAACTGGAGCCCGGCTAGGTCCTCGTACAGGCGCACAGCACTGATCTGGCCGGCGTCGTCTCCGTACAGAGCGCGCGCCCGCCAGTGGATTTGCTCGACCAACGCGCTCAGCTCGACCGGCACCCCCGCCTCGCGCGCCAGGTCGAGCACCAGCCCGAGGTCCTTGGTGACGAGGCGCATCGGAAACGCCTCGTCGTAGTCGCCGTCGTCGAGCACCATGCGCACATCGCGCTCCAGGAACACGGAGTTGGCCGGAGAGCCGATCAGCGCACCGTGCAGGCTGTCCAGCGACACGCCAGCCCGCACGCCCACCGATAGCACCTCGCCAACGGCCACCGACTGTATGAACCACAGGAGGTTCAGCAGAAGCTTGACCGTATAGCCGGCGCCGTGGCCGCCCAGGTGGAAGATCCGTTTCGGGTCGCCCATGGCCTCGAATAGCGGCCGCGCCCGCGCGAACGCCTCCTCGGGACCTCCCACGTAGATGGCGAGCGTCCCCGCCTTCGCCCCGATTGACTGACCGGCCACGGGCGCATCGAGCACATCGATCCGTCGCTCCCGAGCGGCGCGAACCAGCCGCGCACCCACCGCCGTCGAGCTTGTGCTCATGTCGACCGCGAGCGAGCCAGGCTCGAGCGCAGAGACCACCCCGCCGTCCGCCAGCCACACCTGCTCGACCTGAGGCGGCGCCGGCAGCATGGTGATCAGCGCCGCCGCCCCGCGCGCGCAGTCGGCCACCGACCCGGCGCCAAGAGCGCCCGCGGCGACCGCTCGCCCGAGCGCGCCCGCATCGATGTCGAACGCGGTCACCTCGAACCCGGCGTGGACCAGATGGCCACACATCGGACCGCCCATGTTGCCCAGGCCAATGAAGGCGACCCGCATCGCCACCGGCGTCACCGCACCGCGACCGGGTCCCCGGCCGCCCGGGCGTAGAACGCCACCGCCTCCTCGTCCAGCCGCACGCCGAGCCCGGGCGCTTCCGGAACGCGCAGAAGCCCGTCTGGTCCGATCGTCACCGGCTCGGCCAGCATGAAGTCGCGCCGGGCCGGCGTCCAGCCCGGCGGGTCGTAGGGAAACTCGATGAGTGGCCCCCCGCCCACTCCCGCGCACACGTGCAGATTGGCCAGCAGACCGATGCCGTTCGTCCACGTGTGCGGGGTGAACCAGCGGTTGCGCCGCAAGGCGAGGTCGGCCAGCGTCCGCGCGCCCGACACACCCAGCGCCAGCACGACGTCGGGTTGAAGCACGTCCAGGGCGTCGCGTTCCAGGGCAAGCCGCAGTTCGTCAAACGTTCCGGCCATCTCGCCTCCCGCCACGCGGACTCCGGAAACCTCGCGCAGCATTCGCATCCCGGCCACATCAACTGCCGGTAAGGGCTCCTCCACCCACAGCACGCCGAACTCGCGCAGCCGCTCGATCACCCGGCGCGCATCGACCGGGCCGAATCCGCGCGCGACGTCGCCCGGCATCCGCCACCACTGGTTCAGGTCCACGATGATTTCGAGCGTGTCGCCCACCACCGCGCGCACCGCCGCCACCACGGCGACGCCGTCGTCCACCCGCCCCGGCGCGATTCTCACCTTGACCCCGCGAAATCCCTCCGAAACGAGCGCCTGCGCGTCCTCGGCCCGCTGACCGGGATCCTTCAACGAGCCCCACGACGCGTACGCCGGCACACCGGCTGAGAACCCGCCAAGCAGCCTGGCCAGCGGCTCGCCGCACGCCTGCCCGAGCAGGTCCCACAGCGCCGCTTCGAGCGGCCAGTAGCGCCCGGCGTGGAACGAGATCGTCTCGAGCGCGCGGGCATGTCGCCCAATGGCGAGCGGGTCCCGCCCCACGAACCCCTGAACATAATCATCAAAGCCGGCCATCGTGTCGCCGCTGCCGACGCCCACCAGGCCGGCGTCGGTTTCGACGCGCACGATCGTGGCCTCGAACGTGCGCCGCGGCGACGGATCCCAAGCGGCGAGGAACGGAGGGTCGAGTGGAAGGCGCAGCTGCTGGAGGCGGATCCCGGTTATCCGCATCTATGTCCCTCGGTAGAACGGGCTCGTTACGTCGTCGCGTCGCGCCGCCAATGCCCGTGCCGCCTCGGGGTCGCGGCCGCCGACCGCAAGCCGAAGCGCATTTCGTACGGCCATCCGCGCGGCGCGCCGCACCGCAGTCTCATCCGACGCCCCCGGATCGATCCACACGCACACGAACACCAGCAGGTCGGCGCTCGCCGGGATCAGCTCATTCGCGACGGCGTCGAGCACGCCCTGGGCGATTCCCAGCTGTCCGGCACCCCAGGTGATCGTCTGGTGGCGCTGCTGCACGGCCGTGGCCTTGTTGATCATGATCGTGGGCGGCCACACCGGCTCGTAGCTGTCCTGGCGCTCGCCGACCACGACCAGGATGGGGGTGTGACCCGGCGATGGCGTGGTAAACGTGCCGAGCAATGCGGCTGCTGTGGGCGTGCCGCGCGCGGCCAGCACCACGTTGACGTGGCAGCCGTTCGGCCCCGGGTCACCGCCCCAGCCCTCGCCAATCCGGCCGTCGAGATCCTCGTGCGTCATGCTCCGCGTGTCTCGCAGTTGTGCCAGATCATGGCGTTCCAAAGGGCGACATCCTGGGCGCGGATCATCGCATTGATGCGGAGGCACGGCGTACCCGCTGATCCCCGCGGCCTATCGGACCGGCTGATAACCGCGGCGCGCCCGCGCCAACCCCTCATCGATCACGATCACCGAGCGGGCTCCCTCCCCATTCCGCAGCCGCTCGAGCGCCGCCTCGACATCATCGAGGCCGATCAGGTCGGAGACGACCTCGCCGAGCTCGAGCCGGCCGCTGACCACGAGCTGCACGATCTGATCGAGCGCCACGTGCACGTCGGTCGATCCGTAGTAGCTCCCGGTGATCGTCCTTTCGCTGAGAAAGTCGATCGCCGGTAGGACCACATCGACTCCCTTCGGGGTCACGCCGACCACGGTCGCGGTGCCGCCCGGCCGCAGGACATCCCAGGCCTGCCGGATCGTGGCCGCACTGCCGACGACTTCGAACGCATGGTCGACCCCACCGTCGGCAATTGCCCGCACCTCCTCGACCACGTCGCGTTCGGTCGCGATCACGGTGTCCGTCGCGCCGCGGCGTCGGGCAAGCTCGAGCTTCTGCGCACTGCGGTCCACGGCGACGATCGTCGTGGCGCCGGCCAGCCGCGCACCCGCGATCACCTGCAGCCCGACACCGCCGCATCCGACCACGCAGACGGAGTCGCCCACGCGGACGCCGGCGCGGTTCACTGCGCCGATCCCAGTCACGACGCCGCAGCCGAGCAACGCGGCCTCCCACAGGGGGATCGACGGCGGCACGCGCACCGCCCCACCTGCAGGAACCACCACATATTCCGCGAAGCACGCGACCATGAACCCGTGCTGCAGAAGCGTCCCATCACGCGCGCGCAG
>JAFAZZ010000275.1 GCA_019239375.1 Solirubrobacterales bacterium
CGGGCGAGCGGGAAGGTCAGGTCCACCGCGAGGGTCCGGGTGCCGATGGGGTGCAGCCGGAACTCGAACTCGACCACAATCCCGAAGTTGCCGCCACCGCCGCGCGGTCGTCATCGCCCAGCAAGAGGCGCATCGGCTTGGCCACCAATCGGTCGGCACAGAGCATCTGCTCCTCGGCGTAGCGCTACAAGGCGAGCAGTGCGTAGCGCTCATGCTCTCCCAACGGGGACTCACACCGCGACGCATCCGCAGCGAGATCGGTCGAATGATCGGCCGCGACTTCGCCGAGCGCCCCGGGCTAGCTCCCGGTATTGACGCGGGGGCGCTGGCGACATTGGGCATCGACCTGGATACGGTGCGCGAGCGCGTCGAGGCCACCTTCGGCCCCGGCGCGCTCGCACGAAAACCCGGGGGTCGCTGCGGACATCACCAGCCAACCCCCCTCCCGTTCACCCCCCGCGCCAAGAAAGCTCTCGAACTCGGCCTGCGCGAATGCGTCGCCCAGCGGAGCGACGAGATCACCCCGCACGACCTCGTGATCGGCCTCCTCGGCGCCGAGGGCACTTCCGCCTACCTCCTCCACGAACATGGTGTCAACGCCGCCATGTTCCGAGCGCCGGGCCACACACGAAGATCGCGTCGTTTATTCGGCCGTCGGTCGAACCACCTCGCCAGTTAGCGAAGGGCGGAGGCCCGTCAGCGTGCGCGTCGGGTTCGTCGCCTCCGCGTCGGGGCATCTGGTTGTTTGCGGGCGGCCGCGAAGATCGCGGCCGTGTCGGGGTCGATGTAGTAGTCGGTGCCTCCGTCCGCTCGGCCTTCGGTGTCGATCGGGAGGACTCGGTCCAGGTGGCGGGAGTAGCGGCCCGGCCAGGCGAGGATCCCGGCGACGCCGTGGGCGCCCTTCTCCAGGCCCAGCCTTCTGGCGATCGTCTCGCCGCCGAACCGCTCGCCGGGCGCGTCGAGAAGCAGGTCGAACAGCTCTCGTGCCGGGGGTGCAAGCTTGCGGTAAAGCCAAGCTGCCTGGTCGGCGTCTTCTGCCGACCAGGCGCTCGCCTCGGAGCGGAGGCGACGGCCGCGATGGCCGTGCCGCCCCCGCTCGCTCAGCGGTGCAGTCCCAGGTTGGGCCGTGAGGAAGTCCGCAAACCAGGCGTAGAACTCCGGCACGCGCTCTTCCGGTACGGCAACTGTGATCTGCTTGTCGGCCACCCGCTAGACCTCGGTGGTCTCGGGGCTCTGGCCTGGGGTCTCGGTCGATCCCTCGTAGGCCTCACCTTGCTCGGCGGGCTCGTGCCGATGGGCGCACCCGTGCCGGCGTCCATGGGCGTGTCGGCGATATTCGCCGCGCCTGCCCCGCCGGCCGCGACCGGCCAGGAACCGGGCGAAGAACGCGTGGAACTCCGCCACTCGCTCCTCGGGAACGTCGACCGTGACCTGCTGGTACTTCGTGGGGGTGGGTTCTGAGATGAATTCCATCTCCTCCTCCTTTGTTGCTTACAGTTGTGAGCATAGCAGAGTAAATACTTAAGTACTTACGGGAGTCGCCTGAACTGCATAAAGGTTGCGCCCGCCAACTTGATCGGCGGGGCATCCGTCACCGACGCCAGCCCGCAGCGCTCTATCGCGCCGCGCCTGACCCGGAGGTGCAGCTACCTACTCTCGCGCACGTGCGACCGAGGCCAGCGCGGCGACGCCGACCATGCCCGTGACCGCCCCGCGGCGCAGCTTGATGGCCAGCGGATCGCCGCCGGTGCTCGCATGGGCGGTGAGAGCGATGAAGAGCGTGGCCGCTGAGAGAACGGCGATCGGGTCAGCCTCGCCATCACCTCGCGGTCTCATCGGACCGCAGACGGGGCGCATCCACGGGAGCGTCGACCGACGCTTGGCAGCAAGCCCGCACGGGGCTGCTGGCCGTGAGGCACGTCGGGGGGTAGGGTTAGCCGGTGGCTGAGCGGCGGAAGGTCTCAGTGGTCGGAGCCGGCAGCGTGGGAGCGACGGTGGCATATGCCTCGCTGATCAGGGGCGCGGTTAAGACGATGGCCCTTTATGACATCGATCGCGAGAAGGTTCGGGCCGAGGTGCTCGATCTGAACCACGGTAGCCAGTTCTATCCCACGGCGAACGTCATCGGCGCCGACGAGATCGCGGTCACGGCGGACTCCGACATCGTCGTGATCACAGCGGGCGCGAAGCAGAAGCCCGGGCAGACGCGACTAGAGTTGGCCGCCGTCAACGTCGCCATGTGCCGCTCGCTCGTGCCGTCGCTTCTCGCGCTGTCGCCGGAGGCCATCTTGCTGCTGGTCACCAATCCCGTAGACGTCGTGACCTACGCCGCCGTGCAGGCCTCCGGGCTGCCGAGCCGGCGGGTATTCGGCTCCGGAACGGTGCTCGATTCCTCTCGCCTGCGCACGCTGCTCGCCCAACATTGCGACGTCGCCGTGCACAGCGTCAACGCGTTCATCGTCGGCGAGCATGGCGACTCGCAGGTTCCCGCGTGGAGTCAGGCGGCGATCGGCGGCGTGCCGGTCCGAAACTGGTCCCCGCCGGGACGCGCGCCGCTCGACGAGCAGACGCTCGAGCGTATCGCTCACGAGGTGCTCACCGCCGCTGAGCAGATCATCCGCGGCAAGGGGGCGACCAACTACGCCGTCGGCCTCTCAGCGGCCGGGATCGTCGAGGCCGTCTTGCACGACGAGCGCAGCGTCATGCCCGTCTCGTCGCTGCTCACCGGCCAGTACGGCATCGACGACGTGTGTCTGTCCCTGCCATCGATCGTGGACGGCCAGGGTGTCGACGTGATCCTCACTCCGCCGCTCGCCGCGAACGAAGCCGACGCCCTGCGCCGCTCCGCCGATACGGTCCGCGGCGTCGAGCGCTCGCTCGGGATCTGACGCCGGTTGCACGGCTGAGCGCCGCTCGATCAGTCGTCGCGGTGCAAGCACGACGGCAACGTCCGGGCGTTTCGAACCAAGCCGAGGGGGAACCTCCGCGTGTGACGAAGCGACTTGAGGAGGGAAGATATGCCGAAGAGCTCGCAGCGCGACCAGGCCGAGGGGATGATGGACCGCCTCGCAGGGCGCGTGCTTGAGATGATGGGAAAGGTGACCGGGAAAAAGTCCCAAACGGCCAAGGGCAAGGCTGCGCGCGCGCGGGGCTCCGCCCGCACCGCGAAGGGGCGGGCGAAACGCGCGGCGCGGTAGGAGCTGAGAGGCCAGGGCAGCGGAAAAGGTTCGCCGGAGTCACTGCCTCAGGCGTCGGCGGTGCGCAAGGAGCTGCCCTTCTCAGCGCCGAGTCGGTCAGCAACACGCTCGCTTTCCCCGGTTCGGGGCATCGGATGACCGTCAACTGCGTCCCCTCAGCGCAGCGCAAAAGCCCGCAACGTCGGTGAGCAACGCGTCGCCAAGAAATCGCAAGCTCTTCATCGTCCGCTCACCAGCCTCAGTGTTTCCAGCAGCGCACGCATCCGTTACGACAACAGGGATGAAGCCTAAGTCG